>JACMQJ010000717.1 GCA_014377055.1 Candidatus Sericytochromatia bacterium | reverse complement strand
GTGTTATTTCTAATCTTTATAAAACCTTACAAAAGGATATTTATAAAGAAAATCTTCAGCACAAGAAATTAACTCAACAGTTAAAATATATGGTGAAGTCGTTACCTGCACTCAGCAATGAGTTGGATCTAAGCTATTTATTTAGTGAGGATAATTTGCAGGTACACGATACCTAATAGTATGGGTTTACAATACCAGTAAGGCTTTACGGCCTGTGGCGGATACTATGAAACATTAAGGTTTATAATCTCTAAATTAGTTGCAGGTTTACTATTTAATTTATTGGCTTGCTTGATGCCCTTAATAGTAACCATCGTACTGATAAGAAAAATAAAGAACATCAAACTATAGGTAAACAAGATATCGTTGAGTTCAAATTTATAACCTAATGTAATATTTCCTGTGTGACCAATTAAGTATTTCTCTACAATTTCTGTACTGGTATTAGCTACAATAAATCCCAACAGAAAACTAAAGGCGACAGTAGTTGCAAAGATCAACAAGAAACGAAAAACAATAATAGCATTAGTGTACTTTTCCTTGACTTGAAACAAGTAAAATAATTTCCAGTCGTTTCTTCTATTCTTGATGAAAATCATACAGTTCATCATCATTAAAGCCAATAATAAAAGGCATAAAAGTGAAAATACAATATCAAATATTTTCTTTTGCAATATAGATATTCTCATGAAATCTATTCCTTGAAGGCTTTTGTTGACGACGATAAATTCTTTATGTTTGAGTATTTCTACTAGGGATTGAAGTTTTTTGTCTACATTTTTTAAATTAGTAAACCCTACTGAGTACATGAATTTTTTATCGCCATAAACTCTGTTCCAAATTTTCTCAGGCACATGAATAATGGGAATATTGGATTGTTGCCATTCACACTTAAAGCTCGCCAATCTCAAAGGTGTACCTACAATACTCATGCCTTCAGACAAATCAAAAATGGTAAACTGAGTAATCTCTTCATTTGTGAGGCACAATGCTTTGTCTTTGGTTGGCATGACAATGAAATTTTCCTTATTTTCATTGGTCACAATATTTTTTTTGACAGGAGTAAATTCCAAGCCTGGAATATTGATACTTTTTATTAATTCATCGTCTTTGACTGAAAGCCCTTCATGTATTTTGTAGACTGATTGAATATCTTTTAACTCATGTGTAATCAAAGGTGAATTGATTTCTACTATATGTTTTGATTTTTCTAACAAATCACTAAATATGGCATTTAGTCCTAAAATAATACCAACACATAAAGACAAACAAAATACTGTTGAGATTTCTAGAAATAATGCACTCTTATCAGAGTTATGCCTGAAGGTTTTCCAAGCAATAAGATTAATGTTTTTTAAATTCATGAGGTTAATAAGTGAACAATCTCATACTAACAAAAGAAAAATTAATCTTTAAAGACTTCTTTGTTTTGTATTGCAAATACTGTAAAAGCCGCCAGACCTAATGCAAGAACAACTCCTGCAATCAAAAAACCAAAAAATTTTTCTGTCTGATTTTCAGAAGAATCTTCAGTAACAACAAAATTTACTTGTTGTAAATTTGGGCTTTGAGCAGCAGTATAGGTTTGAATGCTTTGAGCACATACGCCTATACTTGATAGTAATATAATTACAAATACAAATTTTCTTAGCATATTTTCACCTTTTGAATATATTGAATTATATGCTTAATTCTGGTAAATAGTCTAGTATAATATTACAAAAGATGAATTAATATATTACAGCAAACATTAAATAATGTGATATTCACGAAAGAAACCTGCATTTTCAGGTTTTATACTTTAAGGTCTATTATGGTCTCTACCTCTATATCCACGATTTTCATGGTTTCTATGTGGTGTGCTAGGTATCACATAACCAGGTCTTTGATTGACCCCTAGATAATTAGTTCTATTAAATCCAGGTCTTCTAAAGTGTGGAGTTGGATGGTGATAAACGGGTGTGGCTAGTCTATAAACAGGAGGGCGGTAATATGGAGAATTATAGTAAGATGTGTTATATCTAGGATATGTATCAACGATAATAGGGGTGGGAGTCACTACGACGTTGCTTCCACCAATGTAGTCTCCTGATGAATATGTGGTTACATAACCTGTAGAATATGGTGCATCTGAATAAACGGCACATCCTCCTAAGGTAGATACTAATGCTAAAATTGCTATACTTTTGATCATAATTTGTCCTCTTTGAACATGTATTTTCACCTTTATTCTAGCCCTATAATTTTTAGCTGAACAGCACTAATTTATTCTTGCTATAAGTATTAATTTATATTATGATAACTTCTTTATTTTAATATAAATGCAAACAACTTTAACTGCAAATCTCCTTGAAAATCAAAATGATATTGACTTGATAAAAAATCAATTGGATAGAGTTGTTGTTGAGCATAGTTTAATCCAAAGAAAATTATACAAAGATATAATCTCTTACAAATTAAAAAATAAAATTAAAGATTTACCGAATACTAAAATTAACGAATTAAAATCCAGTTACCAGTTAAAATACAATATTAATGCAAGGCAATATAGTTCAATCTATCTTGATTTAATAGGTAAAATTAATTCAGTTCTAAAGTTAAACAAAGGTTATATTAGTGATACAAAAATTAATATTAAATCATTAGGCAAAACTATTCAAATTAAGAATAAAGCACTAACTTCAGCAATTAAATCTCTTGAAATTCATAATAAAGATTTAATCAATAAAGATAATATTTCTACTAAAACTAAAACTAAAATTAATATATTAGAAAATAATATAAATAACTTAAGAAAAAAACTGTTTTATTTAAGTGATAAATTAACCAACGCTAAAAATAAATTAAATAAATTAGAATTAATTGAGTCTACTGGTAACCCTAAATTATGTTTTGGTAGCAATAAATTATTTAGACAACAATTTGAAATAGAGAAAAATTTACTTAATCCAAAATACAAAAATTTAACTCCTTTTAAAACTTTTTCTTCTTGGAAAAAATCTTGGTTAGAAAGTAGAAATAAAAGTTTTTTTCTAGTCGGTTCTAGCGATGAGAGTTGTGGTAATCAAAATTGCCAAATAAAACAGATTATTAATAATTTCTATGAGATTAAACTTAATATTAATCCCAAAGAGAGTAAATTAACCAACAGATATATCAAGTTTAAAATATACTTGCATAATGATAGAAATAATATTTTAGATAATGCTATTAATTTAAAACAAGCTATTACTTTTAGATTTAATAAAGTAGATAAAGTAGATGGTTATAAAATATCAATAAGTTTAGATAAAGCAAAGCAAAAAACTAAAATTATTAGTAATAAATTATTAGGAACTATTGGAGTAGATATTAATGCTGATCACTTAGCTATAGCTGAAACAGATAGGTTTGGTAATTTATTAAAAGTATTTAATTTACCATTAGATTTAAAAAATAAAACCACAGAGCAAAGCAAGGCTTTAATTGGCGATGCAGTTAAAGAGCTAACCGATTATGCTGTAAAAGTGAAAAAACCAGTAGTCATAGAAAACTTAGATTTTAGTCAAAAGAAAAAAGAATTAAAAAATAGCTTTAATAAGACATACAATCAAATGCTCTCTAGTTTTGCTTATTCTAAAATCATAGAATTAATCAAGAGTAGATGCTTTGATAAATCGTTAGAAATTATTGAAGTTAATCCGGCTTATACCAGTAAAATAGGCAAGTTTAAGTACCAAGATTTATATAAGTTAACGACTCACCAAGCCGCCGCCTTGGTGATAGCTCGTAGAGCCTTATTGAGTTATTGTAAAACTATTAAAAATATCAAAGGAACTAATAATGAAATTATAATTGAAAACAAAGAGAAAAAAATATCTAACCGAAGAAGTAAATATTATTGCTTTGATTTACCTGTAAGGAATAATCAAAGGAAACGATGTAATTACTGGAAAGATATAGAGCTAAATTATGGTAAGATGAAAAAGCATAGTCGATTATTAAAAAATAAAAACCTTATCCTAGGTAAACAAGATTTACCCAGTGAAATAACTTTAGTAGTTCATGATTTAGGACCTAACTGTGGGTCTAACCCAAATCTATTTTGTTCACCTTTTTAGGTTTTGAATAGATTTGAACTTGGTTTTAAAAACGGAGTCCGTGGGTTCAAGTCCTACAGTTGTTTTTTAACGAGAATACTATGTAGGGTTATTAACAGTAGTGCAAAAATCTATTCAAATCTATTTATTGGCTATTGACGAAATAGATTAAAATTAATATAGTTAAGTTATAAATAAAAGATTAAGTTATTTTGTCGGAACAATACCCCTTTATGAATCCGTGAGAAAGATTAAAGACAAGGTTTGTTTTTTTGGAAATAACTTAAGAGGTATTTTGATAAAAGATAAAAGGAAAAGATAAATAAATAAACTCTTTATCCTCGATAAGCAGGACTTATTGTGTGATTATCACTTTTAGTTACAATTCACCTGAGTGTGCTGTAGCTCTAAACTCATATTTTATTTTACTATGTGAATAGGTTTTGATATGTATTTAAAATACGGTGTAGCGGTTTGATTCCGCTCCTGTACATTTTTTATTTCCAGTTTAAATTAAAAAAACTTTATTGAAAAAAAATGGATTATGATTTTACAGACAATTCAGCCAGTTAGTGTCTTAGAGTCTTTACAAAAGAATTCTATTGTTTTTTCTCGGCCCGATTATTCTGAGTATGATGAGGAAGGTCAACCTTGGACTTTTAAGTTGTCTTACGATTGGCTTAAAAAACAAATGCTTGCAAGAAGTGTATTGCCACAAAATAATGAAACAGATGTTTTTTGGGCTTGGGCTTGGTCTGGAGATCTCGGCAAAAAAAAAGTAGACTTAAGAACTCGCCCTTATTACAGAAACCAAAATAATGTACTTTTAACAATAGATAAAGATCCAAAAGATATTTTACTGTCCGATTTTAATTTTTGGCACAATGTTTTGAATTATTGGGCACTTCCAGCTTCTAAGCGAGATGAGAAAATGTGGGATAAAATTTGTAAAAATGAAAAAACTAACTATTACCGTATAAAGCCTTTACCTCAGTTTAATGCTGAAATAGAAAAAACTTGGGAG
>JACMQJ010000716.1 GCA_014377055.1 Candidatus Sericytochromatia bacterium | reverse complement strand
GTGTATGTATTGATGTATTAATAGTCATTAGATATTTATTTTATACCTACGTGTATTGCAGTTGCCCCGCCTGCAAACTCATAACATTTTACATCCTTAAGACCTGCTTCTTTCATAATTCTAATTAGTCCTTCTTGAGCAGGAAATTCATCTAAAGAATTTGGTAAATAGTTATAAGCATCTTTTTTACCTTGAAAAACACTGGTAATAAGAGGCATTATCTTGTAAAAGTAGAAGTAATAAAACTCTTTATAGACAGGTATCTTGGGTTTACCTAGATCAAGTGAGATAATTCGTCCACCTGGTTTGGCAACTCTAACCATCTCTTTGACAGCAGTTGGTATATCTTGGACATTTCTAAGACCATAACTGACAGTAACAGCATCAAACATATTATCCGCAAAATCTATTTTCATCGCATCACCAACCTCAAAAGTAACATTATGAAGAGGATTTTTTTCTTTTGCTCTGACATTCGCAATATCAATCATATTTGAAACAAAATCTATACCATTTACTTTTCCTGTTTTACCAACTTTTTCAGCAAGTTTAAAAGCAATGTCTCCTGTTCCTGTGCATAAATCAAGAGCTGTATCTCCTTCTTTTAAATTAGCTTTTTTTACAACAAATTTTTTCCATCCTCTGTGCATACCAAAGCTAATAACATCATTAAAAAAGTCATACTTTGGTGCTATATCAGAAAACATGCCGTGAACATAATGGCTTTTTTCTTTTACCTGAGAATCAAGTTCTACAGACTCTTTATTTACTTTAATTTTCATAATCTAAACATTTCTCTATAATTTATTCACTACTTAAAATATACTACAGTTTGCTATAAATAAGCTTATTAAACAAGCGTAGCTAATATTATTTAATCTATCTTTTAGATGAAATTAAACTATAATGATAATTTATAGTTTTAATGAGGTTATCTTGATGACAAATTATTTTAAACAAACAGCTCCATTTATAGTTCCTACTACTGATAACAAATTAATAGAAGAACATTTTGGATTAGCAACTACCAAAAATGAAAACTTTAGTATAGCTCACATGATAGCTCCACCTAATTGGTCAGAGCCATATCAAAACCCTACTTTTGATGAAGTTACAATGATGGTTAAAGGTAAGAAAGTAATAGAAGTTGATGGAGAAAGAATAGAAGTTAGTGCAGGAGAATCATTGTTAGTTAAAAAAGGTGCAAGAGTAAGATATTCTAACCCTTTTGATCAAGAAGCTGAATATTGGTCAATGTGTATACCTGCTTTTTCTATGGATAATGTTAATCGTGAGTCTTAATGTTATTGATTGAAAGCTAACATTAAACTGTAAATATAATTTAGTTGTTTACAGTTCAATGATATAAAAATAATCTAAAGAATGCAAGAATATTTTCTACATAGATAACTTATAAGTTAGAATGTATTGAGTTAAAATACATTGTTTTTTAGGAAAATTTAATGCTCTCTGAACAAAAAAAAATGCAATTAATACCTGAGGGATATAGCGGGGAAGAAGAAGATCCTGGATTAGTCATGTCAATTATATTACATGCTTCTGTAATAGCTTTTCCTTTTTTATTTGTTGCTACTATTGCTTATTCTTTAATAAATATGTATCATCAAAATACTCTTTGGTTTTTATTATTATCATTGCCTATTGCTTGGGTTGCGAGTGATTTTTTAACAGGTATAGTACATTGGTTATGTGACACTTATGGAACTGTTAACACCCCTTTGTTTGGTCAAACGTTAATCAGAAACTTTCGTTCACATCACACCTATCCAAAAGATTTATGTATTAGTCCTTTTGTTTTTACTGTTGGTCATGTTGCTCTTGTTGGTTTATTTACATTGCCTCTAGCAATAAGTGTTTTAATTAAGTATCCTAGTTCTTTAATTGCTTCTTCAATTGGATTTACTTATGGAATGATAATACTTTTGACAGCTTTAACCAATCAATTTCACAAGTGGGCACATCTTGAGCCAGAAAAAGTTTCTAATACAATAAAGTTTTTACAAAAACATAAAGTTATTTTAAATCCTGAGCATCACAACATACATCATACTAGACCTTTTAGTAATAATTATTGTATAACTCATGGTTTAAATAATCCATTTTTAGAAAAGATACATTTTTTCAGAAAAATAGAAAATATGTTGGCCAAATTAGGAATAAACAAAAGTACCTAAGAATGGTTCAAGAATCAAAAAAGACGATGATTGCTTTTTCTGAGGAGTATATTTTACAACTTCCAGAAAAGCACCCTTTCCCAATACAAAAATATAAGTTGATCCCAGAAAAATTATTAGAAGATAATGTTATAAAATTAGATAATTTTTTTGCACCTCAAAAAATAGATCTATCCATAGTTGAGTTAACTCACTCTAAAGATTATATAAACCGACTAATAAATCTGGAATTAAGTTATCAAGAAATCAGAAAAATAGGTTTTCCTCTTTCTAAAGAATTAATCGATAGAGAATTGATAATTACACAAGGTACATTAGATTGTTGCTTTTTTGCAATGAAAAATGATATTTCCTTTAATATAGCTGGCGGAACGCATCATGCTTATCGTGACTCAGGCTCAGGTTTTTGTATTTTAAATGATATTGCTGTTGCTACAAATTATCTATTGAAAAATAGTTATGTTCAAAAAGTACTAATCGTTGACCTTGATGTACATCAAGGAAATGGTAACGCAAAAATATTTGAACATAATGAAAATGTTTTTACTTTTAGTATGCACGGAGAAAAAAATTTCCCCTTAAAAAAAGAGGTTTCAAATCTTGATATACCTTTACCAGATAAGACTTCAGATAAGATATATCTTGAATTATTAAAAGAAAACTTGCCAAAGATAATAAATGACTTTAAGCCTGATTTTATCTTCTATATCTCAGGTGTTGATATACTTGAGGGGGATAAATTTGGTAGAATTAGTGTTTCTAAAGAAGGTTGTCAATTAAGAGATAGATATGTTTTTGAGACTGCCAAAAAATATAATTTACCTGTTACAGTTGTTATGGGTGGTGGCTATTCCAAAGATATTAATCAAATTGTAGACGCTCATTGTAATACATACAAAGTAGCTAAAAGTATCTTTCAATAGATTTTTAGCTAAATTTTAAAACTAAGAATATTACCAAAAATAAAACTCAAAAGTTCAGCCACCACTATTATTTCCCAAAAAAATCAGATATATAATTTTTTTGAGTATCTATTAGAAGTTTAAAATATAACTTATTTTAAACTTACCATCTTCTCACTTACGTCCCATAAGCGTTTGGCTACATCTTCATCTTTTGCCTCTTTTGCGATAGGAGCAATTTTTTTCTTAGAATAATATTCACCTGTAACTCCCTCAACTTCTGGAGATGTTGCCAGAAAAATTTGTGTTTCTGCACCTTTTTCATTGGTAACCAAAAAAGGCTTATATAGTTTAAAAAAAAGACTCATGATACCTGTTGTTCCAGCTGCAAAATTACTATTTACTACTCCTGGATGCAAACTATTAACAGTAACATTAGTACCCTTTAATCTTCTTGATAACTCTCTAGTGAATAAGACATTTGCAAGTTTTGAGTCACAATAAGCTTTGGTACTATTGTATTTTTTACGATCATAATTAATATCTTCAAAGTCTATATGTGCTGTCTTATGTGCGTCAGAGGCAACATTAACAATTCTAGCTGGTGAGCTAGACTTTAATAAATCAAGTAATAAATTTGTTAATAAAAAATATCCAAGATGATTAGTCGCAAAAGTGCTTTCTATTCCATCTTTTGTAACTGATTTTTCTGGTATAGATAAACCTGCATTATTAACAAGTATATTCAAATACTTGTATTTTGACTTAAATTTTTCTGCAAAATCTCTAATTGATTGTTGAGATGCAAAATCACATAACATTAGTTCTACATTTTTATTATTGCTAAGATTTTTTACTTCTTCAAGAGCTTTTTCGCCTTTCTCTTTACTTCTACATACCATAATAACAGTTGCTCCCATTTTAGCTATTTCAAGAGCTGTAACTTTACCTATTCCTGAGTTTGCACCTGTTACAATACATATTTTATTTTTTAAGTCCATATATTACCTTAAATCTAACTTATATTAATTTATACTAATTGTAACCTGATAACTAATTATTACTGAATAACCAAATTTAATTTTTTTGTATCCAAATATAAAAAGTGAACTTTATTTAACTTTAATAATTATTTGATAGTCTATGTTAAAATGTAAAAATCAAATTTTTTGAAAGTGAGCTACAAATGTCTTTAAGAGAAGGCTGTGTTATTGAATTTAAAGATAAAAAAAGAATTGCCAGTGTTCTTTGCTTAAAAGTTGATGCCAAAAATGTCAGGGTAATTAATGATTCAAATAAAGAATTTAATTTACCTGTTAACAAAATATCCCATATCACAGATCATATTTTGAGTGTCAATAAATCAAGAGTTGATTTGATCCAGGATTTAAATAATGTTATCAATAGGATTGAAGATCAAGTTAATGATATAAGCTTATCTGATTTATGGGAATTATTGAAAGATGAGTCAGAAGATAGTAAATACGATTTAAGACAACTTTCAGAAATCTACTTTGGTTCTGAGGCTAATACTGACTCAAGATCATCAATGTTAAGAGCAATTATTGAAGATAGTATTTATTTTGATATAAAAAGTGATGGCTTTTTTGTTCCAAAATCAGAAAAAATAGTTGAACAAATTATCCAACAAAAAAAACTTGAAGAACAAAGGTTAAAATTAAGAGAAAACGTAATTAATTGGATTAAAAGTATTTGGAGTCAAGATAAAAACATTGAAAAACCTGAAGGTGCAGATAAATTTATTGATCTTTTAAAAGAAATAGCTGTTTTAGGCGATCGTTCTGAAAGGTATCATGATGGTAGTGGTTTATTACTTGAGGCTGGCATCAATCAAGGAAATATAGAAGAAAATGCTATTAGTCTTTTAACTAAACTTGGTATTTTTGCGGAAGATGAAAACTTATTAATTTTAGAGCATAATATCCATCTAAATTTTAGTAAGAC
>JACMQJ010000022.1 GCA_014377055.1 Candidatus Sericytochromatia bacterium | reverse complement strand
TTGCAAAAAGCTTTGATGGTCAAGTAATTCTTTTTCTCCTGTAATTAATAAAACCATTTCTCTAGTAAGATTAAATTCATTTGTTACCTGTTCAACAAAATTATTATCTGATTCACCATTATATAGAGTCTTATATATCTTTGCTATACCTATATTTGACTTACCTAAAGCATTCTCTACATTCTTAATGAAGGTTGAGAAATATGTCCATGACTGATACATATCTTTTAGTATTTCTAAATTTTGCTCTCTATTTTCTTCCAAATATTTACTCAATGCCAAACCAACTCCAAACCAACCAGGCAAAACTAATCTTGTTTGCATCCAGCTAAAAACCCATGGTATCGCCCTTAAATCCTTTAAGGATTGAGTATTTTTTCTTTTTGTTGGTCTACTGCCTATATCAAGTTTTGATATTAAATCAATAGGTGTAAATATTTGAAAGTTTTTGATAAAATCTGGTTTTGAAATAAATTCATGATACTTTTGATAGCTAATATCATTTAGTTTTTCCATAGCATTAAACCAAATTTCTTCTTTTTGTAAATCTATTATTGATTTAGGCTCATAACTAGCAACAAAAACAGCATTAATAACTTGTTCAAAGGTTCTGATAGCTATTTCTTTAAACTGATACTTTGTAGAAATCATTTCACCCTGTTCTGTAATTCTTATTTTACCATTAACAGTTCCTAAAGGCTGTGACATAATTGCTTCATTAGAAGGGCCTCCACCTCTACCAATAGAGCCTCCACGACCATGAAACATTCTAAAATCTATCTTGTATTTATTACAAGTATTTTTTATAACATTTTGAGCTTTATATAATTCCCAATTAGATGTAAGAATACCACCATCTTTTGAAGAATCTGAATATCCAAGCATTATTTCTTGAAAATTATTTCTCGATTTTAATGCTTTTTTGTACGTTTCATTATTAAAAAGTGACTCTAAAACTGACTCTATATTATGTAAGTCTGCAACAGTTTCAAAAAGAGGGACAATATTAACCTTAAGATTACTTTTTTCTGAATCAATTGTATAAATACCAAACTCTTTTAATAAAAGCAATAAAGATAATATATCAACTTCGTTACAACACATAGAAATAATAAAATTTTCAAAGATATTTTGGTCAATATTTTCTAAACCCCATTTAATGGTTTTTATTGTTTCAATTAAATCAATTGTCGATTCAGAATATTGATGATAATTTGAGTAAATAGGTCTTTTATTATTTATTTCTCTAGTTAAAATATCTTTTTTATTTTCAAAAGATATTTTTTGCCAATCATGGTTAATATCAACTGACGAAAGTAATTCTTCAACAGTAGAGTTAATAATTTCTGAATGTTGCCTAATGTCAAGCTTGGCAAAATAGAAGCCAAAGGTTTTAATTTTAAACATCAAAGGAGCTATATATGTTAAAACCAGAGCCTTATCATTATTATCTAATAATGTTTGTTTGATAATACTAATATCATCGTAGAGTTGGCTAGAGTTTGAATAATTAAAACCTGATTTATACTCATGACCAACTTGCTCAAATGTTTGCTTTAATTTTTCTGAAATAATAGATAATTTAACTCTAAAAATTTCGGTTGGACTTTTAATAAATATTTTGCCTGAATCCAAGCCAAAAATTTGTTCATAGTTTGAAATATCAAGGTTTATACTATCCTTCAATTTGTCTTTATTATTGATTCTTAATTCACTGATACTTAGTATTGAAATAAGATTTTCTATCTCATTACGATAGAGATCTAAAATATGCTTTTTGTGTAAAATAATTGTTTGCTTGGTAACATCAGGAGTCACAAAAGGATGTCCATCTCTATCTCCACCTATCCATGACCCAAGTTTAATAAAAGCTGGTAAATCATAATTTTCTGGTAAAATATTTTTAAAAGTATAAATAAACTTTTGATATAAATCACCTATAGAGTCATAAAAGACAGAATCTAAGTAAAATAGACCCGTGTTAACCTCATCCATAACTTGTAGCTTTTGCAGTCTAACGTCATTAGTTTGCCAAAGTATATTTATTTCTGATTGTATTTTTCTTTCAATAAAATCTTTTTCAAAAGGTGTTAAATTTTCTTGTTCTCTTTTTAACATCAAATAAAATAATCTTCTATTTTTTTCTAAAACTGTTCTACGTTTTGCTTCAGTAGGGTGAGCTGTTAGTGTTGGTATTATTTCGACTCTATCCAAAAAATCAAGAAAATTATGATTAATATCTTTAATATTTAGCTTTTCAAAAAGCCCATTAATTGATTCTTTATCAGTCTTTTGATCTATTTCATATTCTTTTATTCTTCTTGCTCTTTGTAGATTTTCGGCAAGATTTACCAGAAAAAAATATGTATTAAAAGATCTAACTAATAATTCAAGTTGATGAATATCCTTATCTTTAAAGAGAATATTTAGTTGTTGATATAAATCGTCATAATTTTTTTCATTCATAGAAATAGAAGTCAGTCTTACTTTTTCTTCAAGCTCAAAAAGCCATTCACCTTCTTGATCCTTGATTGTTTGACCTAAAATATTTCCAAGAAATTTTACATCTTCTCTAAGTTTTTGTGTGTTTAAGTTATTCATTTTTATCAAAATAAAGTACAAATTAATGTGTTAAATTATATCATTATGCGTATATAAAATTAAATTAGTAAATGAAATTAGATATAGAAAATATAAGAAAAAAAATTATCGATCTCAAAAATATAGATGATAATTTGCTAATAAAAAAAGAAGGTCTTACACCAGCAGCTATTTTAATTCCTATTTTTGAAAAGAATGATAAATCACATCTACTTTTTACCCAAAGAAGTAATAAAGTTAGTCATCATAAAGGTCAAATATCTTTTCCAGGAGGAAAATTTGAAGCTCAAGATATTGATTTGGAGATGACAGCTCTAAGAGAAACTAACGAAGAAATTGGTATAAGTCATCATGATGTACAAGTCATTGGGAAGATTAATAATATGGTTACCAATACCAACTTTTTGGTGACTCCTTATGTTGGCATAATACCTTATCCTTATCAATTTATAATAAGTACAGATGAAATAGATGAGCTTATCGAAGTGCCCGTGGAGCATCTAATTAATATCAATAATTTTGAAAAAAAGCAACAGCAATATGATAGAAAAATACATGAGATATACTACTATTATTATCAAAAATATACTATTTGGGGCGTTACAGGTAAAATACTTTTTGACTTTTTAAATCTAGTTAAACATGTTTAATGTGTGAAAATGATTTTGTATTGCAAAAAATGATTAAGAAATCATAGATATTAGTCTATCGAGAGGTTAAACTCTTAGTGATAGGATATCATTTTTTATAATTGGTTTTGATGCAATACTTTTTAAGTTCGGATTTGTTTAATAAAAACTTTTATTTTCATGCTTTTTTTAAAAGGATAATTCATGGATAAAATAAATATCCTGATTGTCGAGGATGAAAATATAGTAGCAAAAGATATTGAGTTTAATCTAAATAATCTTGGCTATAACTGTATTGGTAATGTTTCGAGTGGTCAAAAAGCTATTGATAAAGCAATTGAATCTAAGCCTGATTTAGTATTAATGGATATTATGCTAAAAGGTGATATGGATGGTATTAAAGCTGCTGAAATTATCAGAGAAAAATTAAATATACCCATAATTTTTATAACTGCATATTTTGATAAAAAACTTATAGAAAAAGCAAAAATAACTGAGCCTTACGCTTATATGCTCAAACCTTTTAGCCAAAGAGAGTTACATACAAATATAGAAATTGCTCTATACAAACACCAAGCCGAAAAAGAAATAAAACAAAGTAGAATGTGGCTACAAAAAACTTTAGAAAATATTAGTGATGGAGTTATTACCACTGATATTAATGGACTGATAACATATTCTAATCCTGTTGCCCAAAAGATTATAGGATTTAAATCATCAGAATTAAAAGAAAAAAATATTTCGCAAGTTTTTAATGTCTATGAGCAAAATACTGAATTATCCATAGATGAGATTCTAAAGACAATTTTAGACAATGGTAAAACTATTAATTATGAAAATGGTCTTATTTTGTCCAATGACAGGATTAAACAGGTATTTATTAATAATAAAATATCACCAATAAAAAATGCTGACGATAAAATCATTGGTATTGTTTTTATTTTTAGAGATATAACCGAAAAAAAACAATCTAAAGAGATATTGAGATTAATTGTGGACAGTACATTATCTTCTATTGGTGACGACTTTTTTAAGTCTTTGGTGCAACAATTAGCAAAGACATTGGATGTTTCATTTGCTTTTATTTGTGAATTAAAAGACATTGATAAAAAAATATGTAGAGTTATATCTTCTTGGGAAGTAGATGCTCATGGTGAAAATATTGACTTTTTTATGCAAAATACTCCTAGTGAGGCGATATTAAACGGTAATCTAGTTTTTTATCCTAATAGGCTTCAATATTTATTTCCTAAAGATCCATTATTAAAAAACAATAATATTGAAAGTTATATCGGTATACCTATGTTTGATGCAGAAAAAAATATTATTGGACATCTTGGGGTAATGCACAACAAACCAATTAAAGAAAACTCTGTCCATCAATCAATATTAAAATTTATGTCACAACGTGTGGCTATGGAGTTGATCAGAAAAAAGAGTGAGGAAGTAATTAAAGAAAGTGAAGAAAAATTTAGACAATTAACTAATTCGTTACCTCATACTATTTTTGAAATGGATAAAAACTATAAATTTACTTTTGTGAATAACTATGTATACAACTCTTTTGGTTACAAGGCATTAGAAATGCTTGATAGTATGTCTATGTATGATATTTTGGCTATTGAAGAAAAAGAAAAAGCAGATGAAAATGTCAAAAAAGTATTGAATGGTGAAAATATAGATTTTAGTGAATATAGTGCTTTAAAAAAAGATTTAACCTTATTTCCTGTTTTAATTTACTATAGCCCTGTATTTAATAAAGAGCATATTATATCTGGTGTTAGAGCTGTAATAGTTGATATTTCTAAACTACGCAGTACTGAAAAAGCTCTCAAGGATAGTGAAGAGAGATACAGTTTAACTTTTAAAAGTATTAATGATGGATTTTGGGATTGGAATATTATTACCAATGAAATGTATTTTTCACCAAGATGGAAGTATATGCTTGGTTATGAAGATCATGAAATTATTAATAGCCTCGATCAATGGTTTAATAGAGTTCATCATGACGATCTAATTAATCTAAAAGAAAAATTAGATTCTTATGTTAATAACTTATTTGGAGGATTTGAACAAGAATATCGAATTTTACATAAAAATGGTAAATATGTTTGGTTTTTAGCTAAAGGTAATGCTGTAAAAGACTCAAAAGGTACTATCTATAGAGTTTTTGGATCTCAAATAGATATTAATCAACATAAAGTTAATGAAAAATTGCTCGAAAATTTATTACATAATGCTTCACATGACTTTCTTACTGGTCTTCCTAATCGTTCCATGTTTTTAGAAAAATTAGAAAAATCTATTTTTAAATCAAAAAGTAAAAAAGATTATAATTTTGCTGTATTATTTGTTGATATTGACCGTTTTAAAGTTATTAATGAAAGTTTGGGGCATAATATAGGTAATATTTTACTTGTTGAAGCTGCGATAAAATTGCAACTATGTTTAAGACCAGAAGATACAATTGCTAGATTTGGCAGTGATGAGTTTGCAATTTTGATTGAAGAAATTGAAAGTTCGAACGATGCACTAAATGTAGCAAAAAGAATACAAAAAGAGATGATAGTACCATTTTTACTAAATGAACATGAGATTTTTGTTAGTTTAAGTATAGGTATATCAACTAGCTCGACAAATTATGAAGGCTCAGAAGAAATAATAAGAGATGCTGAAATAGCTATGCGTAGAGCTAAAAATATTGGTAGATCAAGGTATGAGTTATTTGATTCAGATATGCACACACAAGCTTTAGAGTTATTACAAATTGAAACAGATCTACGTTATGCTATCGAAAGAAAAGAATTTGTCTTGTATTATCAACCTATAATCTCACTAAAAACAGGTAAAATAACAGGTTTTGAAGCATTAATACGCTGGATTCATCCAAAAAAAGGTATTATAGGCTCTGATATATTTATTCCTATTGCCGAAGAAACAGGTATGATTATTCCTATTGGTGTATGGGTATTACAAGAAGCATGTCAACAAATAAAAATATGGCAAACTAAATTTGATAATAATGTACTGACAATGAGCATTAATATTTCAGGAAAGCAATTTTCTAGTAGTAAATTATTAGATAATATTAGCCAAACTATTATTGATACAAAAGTAGACCCAGTAAATATTAAGCTAGAAATAACCGAAAGTACGATAATGGAAAATGCCGATAAAGCTAGAAGTATGCTTGAACAAATAAGAGAGCTTAATATTCAATTACAAATAGATGATTTTGGTACTGGATACTCATCTTTAAGCTACTTACACAGATTTCCTGTTAATAGTTTAAAAATAGATCGGTCATTTGTTAGCAGAATAGGAGCTAATGATGAAAATGTTGAAATAGTTAGAACCATTGTTTCACTTGCCAAAAACCTTAATATGGAAGCAATAGCAGAAGGTATTGAAACTTTTGAACAATTAAAAAAACTAAAATCATTGGATTGTGAATATGGTCAGGGATACTTTATTTCAAGACCTGTACCTGTAAAAGATATTGAAAAATTAATGGGTTCTAATCCAGTCTGGTAAAAATATAACTAATTTTTTATTGGTTCTAATTAGTGTCATTCGTAGCTAAATCTTTATAAATATGTTAGACATACAGGCTATAAAATCCAATCTACAAATTTTTTAGTATAATATGATATGCTCAAAAATTTAAAAGAATTATGAGATATTATAAAAACACAGGGGTTTTTCTAAATGAAATTAACAGATAATGATCAAGCAAAAGATTATGGTAAGACAGTCTACGGCTATAATTATATTGATGGTCAAGAAGTAGAAGCA
>JACMQJ010000715.1 GCA_014377055.1 Candidatus Sericytochromatia bacterium | reverse complement strand
AACTCTTTCATAGATCCAGTTATTCTGAGGATTATCTACCAATAATGATCTTTTAGTAATACGCCCCATATCTTTTGATAAACTAAATTTTTTGTTAAATGAAAATTGTTCCTTATCAGGTATATAACCAACCATAGCATCTTCATATTGAAGCTTAGTTACATTATCTAATATCAATAATGATTCTTCTTTACTAAAAATTTGCTTATAAGCAACTGTAGGAGGCTCAACTTGACTCATGCTAGAAATTAATTTTTTCGACAATATTATCAAGTGTTGGTTCTATTGCCTCATCTATTTCACTGGATTGACTGATAGCAATATTTGGATCTTTTAGACCATGACCAGTTAAAACACAAACTACAACCGATCCTTTCTTTAGATTCAGTTTATCATGATATTTTAAAAGACCTGCAACCGAAGCTGCAGAGGCAGGCTCACAAAATACACCATCTTTTTTGGTTAATACATTATAGGCTTTGAGTATTTCTTCATCAGAAACCATATTGATATAACCATTTGACTCTTGGAGTGCTTGTGTCGCAAATTTCCAACTAGCAGGATTACCTATCCTAATAGCTGTGGCTATAGTATCAGGATTATCGACTTTATGACCTCTAACAATAGGTGCTGATCCCTCAGCTTGAAAACCAATCATTTTTGGTAAATAAGATATTTTGTCAGCATTTTTAAATTCTTTAAAACCTTTCCAATAAGCGGTTATATTACCTGCATTACCAACAGGTATTACTAAAGCATCTGGAGATTGTCCAAGCTGACCACATACTTCAAAAGCACCCGATTTTTGACCCTCTATTCTAAATGGATTAACCGAATTAACTAACGCTATTGGATATTTGCTTGAAATATCAATTACCATTTCTAGTGCCTTATCAAAATTACCTTTAATTTTAATCACTTGTGCACCATGAATCGTTGCTTGAGCAAGTTTTCCAAGTGCAACATAACCGTCAGGGATTAAGACATAAGATTTGATACCAGCTCTAGCTGAATAAGCTGCCATTGAAGCAGATGTGTTACCTGTAGAAGCACAGATAACCGATTTTGCACCACTTTCTACAGCTTTTGTAATAGCCATAGTCATTCCTCTATCTTTAAAAGAACCTGTTGGATTTAGACCTTCATATTTTAGATAGACTTTAAAGCCTGTTATCTCACTAAGATTACATGAATAAATTAGAGGAGTATTACCTTCACATAGTGAAATAACAGGTGTGCTGTCAGAAACAGGCATATATTGCCTATACTCATTAATAATTCCTTGCCAATGCTTCATAAAAAATACCTGATTCTAATTAATAATTAGAAAAATTGTATCACAAAGAAAACTGTAATTATCCTTTTTGCTGAACAATTGCCTAGATTACCATTACCTTACAAAATTTATATTTAAAAAATTATTTAAAAAGACCAATTACAGTATCAAGATTATTATTTTCGACTTTTAATTGTGATGCCATTGCAGCAAATTTTTTGGAATTTAGAGACATAGCAGCAACACTTTCTGCTAATTCAGAGTTAGAAGCTTCAAGCGATCCTTGAACAAGTTGACCATCACCAGCAGCAAGAGTTCCTTTAAATTCAAAAACGGTCGATCCTTTATTAGAAAATTTAAGACCATCACTAGTATCACTAGGACTAACAATTGAAGGACGAAAATTATTTGTATTAAAGTCAGTATCTTTAATTGTATTATAGACACCAAAACCATTATCTCTAAGTACAGCAAGACCATTATTAGTAGTTAGAATATTTGTTGCACCAATATTAGTAAATTTAAAACTACCATCTCTAGTTATCAGATTTGGTGGTGTAACGCCTACATCTTGAATTTGTTGTAATAAGAAAAAGCCATTTCCATTGATTCCAAACTGTGTTGGCTGACCTGTACTTACCAATTGCCCTTGACTAAAATCTAATGAAGTACTAGATGTTGTTAGGTTTTGATCAGGTATTTGTGTATTATTACCGAGTTGTTGAGAACCTGATCCGCCATAAGAAATATTTGTTGCTTTGTATCCAGTCTTAGTAGTTCCAACTAAGTTTGAATTTATCACTGCTGCTTCATTACCAACAGATCTCAAACTACTTAATATATTATCAAAACTCATTATTTTTAACCTCTAAAAAAAGATGCAACTAAAAAGATATTAACATAATCAAATAAAGCTTTTGCTACCATTGCAAAAAATACTAATTAAATCTTGATTAATTAGATATTAAAGATGACTATTTGATAAGTTTTAAAATTTTCCTGTAGAGCCAAATCCACTGCTATTTCTAGAAGTAGAGCCAAGAGAGTTAACTTCTTCTATCTCTATTTTTAAAACAGGTTTAATTGCCATTTGAGCTATTTTCATCTTTTTTTCAACTTTAAATGTATTTTTACCATGATTAATTAATATTACTTTTATTTCACCTCTATAGCCATAATCAATACTACCTGGACTATTCAAGACAGTTATAGAGTGATTTAAGGCTAATCCACTTCTAGGTCTGATTTGAGCCTCTGTATTTTCTGGTAATTCAATTTTTATTCCTGTTGATATTAATGCAGATTCACCTGATAAAATATTTTTTTCTTCAACAGAATATATATCCAAACCTACATCACCTTCGTGTGCATAAGATGGAATAATAGCATCTTCATTTATTTTCATTATTTTTAATATCATTTTTATTTAGTCTTTTAATCCTTGTGTCATAGTACTTAGAGCTCAATTAGCTATCATATTTTCATTTGCCTAAAAAGCTGAATAACAGTTACTATAATAGAGTAGAATGAATTAATTTTTTTTGAGGAAAATAGATGTCGGTTGTTACTAATGTTAACAAACATGAGCCTAAGCCTGAATGGTTAAAAATTAGACCACCTTCTGGTGAAAATTATAAAATGATCAAAGGTATGCTTGCAGAGCTTGATTTACATACAGTATGTGAAGAAGCTCGTTGCCCCAATATTAATGAGTGTTGGGCAGGTGGTACAGCCACATTTATGTTACTTGGAGATACATGTACTAGAGGTTGTCGCTTTTGTGCTGTTAAGACAGGTAATCCAAAAGGAGTTGTTGATACACTTGAACCAGATAAAATAGCTAATTCTATTCAAAAACTTGGTCTTGATTATATAGTTTT
>JACMQJ010000714.1 GCA_014377055.1 Candidatus Sericytochromatia bacterium | reverse complement strand
TATATCATCTACGTCAAAAAGCATATTTTTTGTCATTCTTAATCTCTAATTTAAACTCTAAAATTGTTATTTACATTATAATATCACTACTAAGTTGGATAAAATAAAAATTTTAGATATATTATTAAGATCCTATGTAAAATTATTATTTGAAAGAATTTAGATTTTAGACAATGCAAAATAAACTTAAATATTATATCAGATATGCCAAATAAAAAATCTAGTCTTGTTAGTTTACTAAAATCATATAAAAAACTAACCTTTTTATTAATTGTTTTAGCTATACTTAGTAATGGTATTAATCTTGCATTACCAAAAATAATTGCTCATTCAATTGATTCATTCAGTTCAAATAATTTAGTTATATATAATGTCGCTTTTGAATTTATTGCAGCCAGCACTATCATTTTTATCCTAATGTATTTACAGGGTATTACACAAACATATATTTCTGAAAAAGTTGCTAGAGATCTAAGAGAAAATTTAGCTGCAAAAATATCACGCCAAAGTTATGTCTATATACAAGAAACCAATCCTGCAAAATTATTAACTAACATGACCTCTGATATTGATAATGTCAAATTATTTGTTTCTCAAGCTATTGTTAATCTGGTCGCTTCTTTTTTACTGATCATTGGTTCAAGTGTTTTATTACTTATGACTAATTGGAAATTGGCTTGTTTTGTACTTTTGATCATACCAATTATAGCTGTAACATTTTTTTTGATAATAAAAAAAGTTAGGGTTTTATTTAAAAAAGCGAGTGAAGTAATTGATTGGTTAAATAAAGTAATTAATGAAAATATACTTGGTTCAGCACTAATTAGAGTTATTAATGTTGAAGAATATGAGTATGATAAATTTTTAACAGCAAGTACCAATGCCAGAGATATTGGTTTAAAAATACTATCATTTTTTTCAATTTTGATTCCAATAATTGTTTTTGTTTCTAATATTGCCAGCTTAGTAATACTAACAGTTGGAGGTAGCTTTGTTATTAATAATACTATGACTTTGGGTGACTTTTCGGCTTTTAATGCGTATCTATCAATCTTAGTTTTTCCGATATTATTAATTGGTTTTATGAGTAGTTTGATTGCTCAAGCTAATGTTTCTTATAAGCGTATTAGTGAGATATTAGACGCTCCAGAAAAAGAAGACAAGGGAACTCTTGAAACTAAATTAAATGGTCAGCTTGATGTTATTGATCTTTCGCTAAAATTTGGTGAAAAATATGCTCTCAAAAATATAAGTTTTTCAGTTAAAGCAGGTACAAAAACAGCAATTATTGGACCAACAGGAACAGGTAAAACGCAGTTATTATATTTATTGACAGGATTGACGGAGCCAACTTCTGGAGAGATTAAGTATGATAATCATGATATAAATGAATATACAAAAGATAGTCTTCATCAACAAATTGGACTAGTTTTTCAGGATAGCATCATGTTTAATATGTCGCTAAAAGAAAATATTTCATTTAATACTGAGGTATCAGAAGCTAATCTACAAAAAGCAATTATGACTGCAGAGTTAAATGATTTTATCCAAACTTTACCACAAAAGCTTGATACTTATGTTTTAGAAAGGGGAACAAGCTTATCTGGTGGTCAAAAACAACGTATTATGCTTGCTCGTGCTTTAGCCCTTAATCCAAAAATATTATTTCTTGATGATTTTACAGCTCGTGTTGATAAAATAACTGAAAAGAAAATATTAACTAATATTGAAAAAAATTATCCAGAAATGACTCTTTTATCTGTAACCCAAAAAATAGAATCGGTAGAAAATTATGAAGAAATTATTTTACTCACTGAAGGAGAACTATTAAGCAAAGGTACACATCAAGAATTAATGGATAATTCTCCTGAGTATGTACAAATCTATAATTCACAAAAAAGTACAAATAATTATGAACTACGAACTTAATAAATTACAGGATAACAATAAGTCAGATAATGGTTTTTTTGAAACAATCAAAAAGCTTGCACCACTCTTAAAACAAGAGAAACAACAATTAATCTTTGGCTTATCTACAATCATAACTAATTCAATACTTAACTTAATTTCACCCGTTCTTATTGGTTATACAATAGATAAATATATTCAGAATAAAAATTATGATGGTGTTATTCGATTTGCTATTATTATTTTTGTAATTTATATGATTACTTTATTTACTAGTTATTTTCAAACAAAAATTATGGGAGGAGTTGGTCAAAGAACTATCTTTAATCTACGTAATAATATATTTTTAAAACTTCAAGATTTGCCAATAGATTTTTTTAATCAAAACAAAGCTGGTGATCTTATCTCCAGAATTAACAATGATACAAGTAAACTAAGTCAATTTTTTTCGCAATCGTTAATGCAATTTGTGGGAAATATTTTTATTATGATTGGTGCAGGTATTTTTATTCTTTGCATTAATTTTAAATTAGGTTTATTTGCCATTATACCTGCATTACTACTCTTAATTTTTA
>JACMQJ010000145.1 GCA_014377055.1 Candidatus Sericytochromatia bacterium | reverse complement strand
TCCACCTATTGAAGACTCAGTAGATTTAAAAAGTTTTCCGGGGGACCCAGTAGAAAATTTAAAGTATAGCAAAAGTCATACGAACAAATTTGATAATCTTATAGAAAAATCAAATATAGATTATTGGTTTTATGGTCACAATCACCATAGGTTTAGAAAAAAGATTGGTAATACTACCGTAATGAGTGAGCCTAATGATAAATCCTGGCTTGTACCAAATTATAGCACCAGCAAAGATAATTTATTTATTGATACAAAAACTATGCAAATAGTATCTGCTGATCAGTTTAAATTATAACTATTTATATTTTCTATTTTAATTAGATAGACAGTTTGCTATTTTTTACATATAAAATAATATGAAAAAAGAAAATATAATAATAAATATAATAAATTGCTATAAAGCAATGTCATACTTTAATCCAAATTTAAACCGTTGGATATGTCTTCAAACCTTTATTCTTATTTTATCAAGAAGTACTGTTGCTTTTTTCTCACTGGCTTTGAGCTATTTTATAAATAAAAAAACAAGTATTACTTTACTAGAAACTTTCACAATCAGTGTTATTAGTTTTTACATTTTTAATAGAATGATGGAATGGTTTATATCTGCTATTCATAGAAGGCTTCACACTCAGTTTATCCTGCCAAGTGCTTTTAAATTTGTAGATGAAATAATTTTTATGATGCTGCGCAATCACAGCATTTTAAAAATAGACAAAAATCCAGTAGAGCTAAGCACTCTTTTAAACAAGAAAAATGAAGCCAGGGGGTTTTTAGGATTTATATTTCACCATATATCAACACCTATATTTGAGCTAATTATTTGTGCCATAATGCTTTCCCAAATAGGATTTGGCTGGATGGGTTTATTTTTAATACCAGTATCTTTATTTTATTTGGTTCTCACAATGACCTTAATTCCTAAAATAAAAAATAAATTAATGGAGGTGTTAAAAATATCGGCAAGATCTTCTAGTGTGTTTTCAAGCACCCTGGAAAAATCCAGTTTGGCTGCAAGTTTTGGAACTACGGAGTCTTTGGTAGATCATTTAAAAGAAGTAACCCAAAAAGAAACTTTAGAATTTAAGAGGTCTGCCCTGTTAAGTGATTCTATGGAAACTTTGCTTAATTTACCTTTAGCTCTTTTTGCTTGTTTGTTTTTTTATTTTGGAGCTATTAAAGTAGAAGCGGGTCTAACCACATACGGAAGCTTTGCTGTTCTAATCACAGTGATAATGAATAGCTTCGTCCAATTAAAAAATTTAGCTTTTGCTTTTGAGGGTTTATCTAGCTCTTTGACGGCGATAGAGTTACATATGGAGATATTTAATAAATGTAAAAATATTAAATTAGAAAATAAAGAAAAATTAACTATAGAAACTTTCAAATATTTGAAATTGAATAATTTAAGAGTATTTTACGACGAAAAATTACTCTTTGACCTTACACTAAGTATATCCAAAGGTGAGAAGGTTTTTGTTGTAGGTAGTAGTGGTGCTGGTAAAACTTCTCTGGTAAAAGCTTTAATTGGTTACAAATCATATTCTGGATATATAACAATCAATGATGCCCCAATTGATTTAATGACTTATCCTTTTGCTTGGATGCCACAAGAATACCAAGCCATTGGTGGAACTGTGAGATTTAATCTTTCTCTAGGAAACTCAAGTGCAACAGATGAACAAATGTTAACAGCACTTGAAAAAGTTAATCTAGCAAAAAAAGTAGCTAACATGGGTGGTTTGGAGGCAAGTCTAGATTACCAAGGAAATAACTTGTCTGGTGGTGAAAACCAAAGACTAAGCTTGGCTCGTTGCATGTTAAGTGATAACCCTATTATGCTATTAGATGAGCCTTCTAGTGCTTTGGATATGAACTTGGAAAAAGAAATATTTAATTACCTGGTCAATATGGATAAATCTGCTTTAATTATTGTTCATAGATTAAATGCAATACCTGCAAAATCCAAAGTTCTTTTTATGAAAAATAACCAAGAATATAAAGTAGATAGTCTTGAAAATTTAATTTCAAACGATGATGATTTTAAAAGTCTTTACTTTGCTCATGATGATGTTTAAGTAATTTTTCATGATTAGTATAATTCATAGATAATAAATATGAATTATACTAATCGTTAATCACAAGTGTCTCCATCAGGAATGCTCGATGTAGTTCCATCAGCCGCTTTTGAGAAAGCTAAATACGCTAATTTTCGCTCTTTAGTATTTGAGGTGAGATATTCAATGTTACCAACGACTGCTGCGGGCTTGATTAGACCGTTTCTATCAAATTTTAAATAAACGCATTTAATTGCACGACTTTGTGCGAGCAATACTAGCTTAATTGCGGCCTCGTCAGTCTTACTTACCAGCAACTCTTTTTGAATAACTCGTGCCATTTGGAGAGCCGCATTTTTTTGAGATGCGACTAGGTATTGAGTATTGATGTAGGCATCTATATCATCCCGAACACCGTTGTTATCAGCATCAATTCCAGCGATGCTGTTAGTGCGGTCAAGCTTGGGGATTGATACTTCTATGTTTGAGTTATTACCTTTTCCGCAGCCGGTTATTACTAGAACACATCCCAAGAAAATTAATTGGTTTTTCCATTTTTGCATGACTATTTTACCTTTAACATTTATTAAAATTTATTTAATTTTTATATGTTGTCAAGGCCAACATTTTTTTTAATAAAGTGTGGATTATAAAATATTTAAATCATATTTCATACCTTGATACTGTAATTCATAGTTAGTTGGTGAATTCATGTTGATTTTTATATTACAGTTGGCAGCTAAACTCATAGATTCATTACTATCGGACTGATTAAAATTAGTATCTTTATATGAAAACAAAAGACTAACATGATGTGCCCGAGCCTGAGCCGATACAACAGAAAATCCCGGATTTACTGGGCAATCATTAATAATCCAACTAATGCTACTTAACGGGTTTTCTTGTAATGCAAAATTCAGTTGTTTTTTAAGCATACTAAGCATAAGATAAGAGAGAGTTTTTAGCTCATCAATACTTTTTTCAAAAGAAGGAAATTGAACCAAGATAATCGCTTTTTTATTCTGTGCTGTGAAATTTTCCAAATCTATTTCTGGAATCGAATTGAAGATGTAGCCATAAGAATCTGTCAAGAATCCTAATATTTTTGTAAATTTCATTTGCAAATAGCCATGCAGCCCCAACACTATGTCTTTTTGTTTAGGTGCACCCTCTTGGAAACTTGGAAGAGAAACAGTGTAAGCTCTTAAAGCATTTTTAATATGTATTGGGAAATCTGTACGAGTTTTATATAATTCAATAACTTTATCTAATTGTAAATGTTCTCGCAAGCTTGAAAAGTTTAAGTCAAAATCTTCATGGTCTCTCATGTAAACCAAAGCCATCATAATAGCTGAAATTAAAGATATAGCTCTACCTTTCCACATGTCGTTATCATCTTTATCCATTAACGAGACAATAAATTCAACTAAACTCCCTGATGAACCTTTTGAAAGTGGATTAAAAGTACTTGATAATTTACTTTTGAAAAAAGGATTGGCTCTTTCAATAAAATTAATAACAAAAAGGTCATTTTCACGATTATTTTGCTTA
>JACMQJ010000713.1 GCA_014377055.1 Candidatus Sericytochromatia bacterium | reverse complement strand
TATTAAGACTATTCTGTAGTTAAAATTATTGCAGTAAAAAAAATCCTAAATTTTTAACTTAAATATGATTTAAAAATAGGAGTAAAGAATTAGACTCAAAGTATTGTAAATTGTGAGTTTTTTTAAAAAGCTATGATACATTCTCCCTAAATTTAGATTAAACTGATAATAAAAACAACTAAATAGGTAAATAACAGGTTTATTATGTTGTAGGGTAAAAGCTACGATTATTATGTATAATCGTAGACTTAATTATCCTATACTAAAGACTAATATAATCGATATTTAAGGTAGTTTTTTATACATAAAAAAACTAATGAAATAATAGATTTATAATAAAGTTAATTTCTGGTTTCAGAAAATTTATTTCTTAATTGTAATTTTCTAGGAAGATTCTTTAAGTAAAATATTTTTGAAGGATTAAGTATGGATAAGTTACCAATTGATTATGCAAAAACTCTTCTGGAGTTAAAGCAGAAAATAAATCAATCTAAATATGAAAGTTTAAAAGCTGTAAATAAAGAACTTATACTAATGTATCTTGATATTGGTAAAGTTATTTCAGAAAAAATAAAAGTGGGCTGGGGTAGTTCTGTAATAGATACTTTATCAAAAGATTTACAATCTTATTATCCAGGACTAAAAGGTTTTTCATCAAGAAACTTGTACAGAATGAAGCTTATTTTTGAAGAAATTGCAAACTTTTCAATTTCGCCACAGCTTGTGGCGAAATTACCATGGGGGCATTCTGATCTAATATTTTCAAAAATTAATAATACTGAACAAAGACTTTTCTATATACAAAGATGTATTGAAAGAGGTTGGAGTAGAGGTATTTTAGAGGAAGAAATAAAAACTTGACTCTTATAGAAAACATCTTAATTTTCAGAGTAATTTCTCCAAAACTATTGATGAAAAATAAATAATAGAATATAGGCTTGAATTTAAAGATGAGTATGACTTATCATTTTTAGAGCTTCGAGAAACTTATACGGAAAGACAACTAGAAAATGCTATTGTAGATTGTAGATAATATCGTTAGAACTTTAGGACAATTAGGTTCTGATTTTGCCTTTATGGGTCGTCAGTTTCGTTTGGAGCTTGATGAAAAAGAGTATTTTATTGATTTGCTTTTTTACCATAGAAAATTAAGGTGTATGATTGCCATAGAGCTTAAGACTTCTGAGTTTAAACCAGAGCATAGCCAGCAACTTAACTGGTACTTACATTTATTAGATAAATCGGTAAAATACCCAGAAGATAAATCAAGTATAGGAATTTTATTATGCAAAAACAAAAGTAAAATTACTGTGGAATATGCTTTAGAATTAGTTAATCATCCGATGGGGATAGCTACATATAGTTACTCTCAATTACCAGAAGAAATTTCTAAATATTTACCAAGTGAAGAAGATTTGAGCCGAATTTTATCTAATGATATATTGGAGATAGGAGAATGAAAGCAGAGAATTTAGTAAAAACTAAAACTTCTATAAAAAATGATTCCGAAGAATTAAAAAATGGATTCGATAGAGGTATAGATTTTCATTATGCAAATAAACTTTTTATCGGAAAATTAAAAGAATTAAGAAGTGAATTGAAAAATGATTATAATATGCACAAAGTTAAAGCTCTTAGTAATATTGTTATCTCATTAATTACTTTGATAAATGCTAGTCGTATTTCTGAATCAATAGAGGCAACCTTTAAATTTCTGAATAACAAAAACCTTAAAATTGTTATTATACCTATTGCCAAAAGAAAAGATGGAGCAACAAGGGAAATATACTTACCAAAAGAAATTACTAAGGAAATGCTGGAGTATATTGAAAAAGTTATTATTGATGCTGATCCTTTAAAGATACAGTCAAAGATTAGAACCTATTTAATAGATAATTTTGGCTTTAATAATCATAGTCTAAGATATGCTGCAATAAATTATTTAATTTTAGAAAAAAATATTCCTTTGCCAATAGTTTCTAAAACGATTGGTCATAAATCTATGAATATGCTCATTACTTATACTCAGAATAAAAATGTTTCTTCATTACTTAAAAGTCTTAGTACTGGTAAGTTTTAATATTAAGTTTGGGATGTGTCGAAATCACACCCATTATGCTATGCTCCATAGAAAAGAATTACAAAAAAATATTCAATCAAAACGATTTAAAGAAGCATTGAATGTAGTTGCAAAAATGAAATAAAATAATTTATTC
>JACMQJ010000144.1 GCA_014377055.1 Candidatus Sericytochromatia bacterium | reverse complement strand
CTGAAAAAATTATTTTATGTAGTACACTAGAATAATACAAACCATAATGGCAAGAAAATTTTAGGATACCGATATATGAACAAAGTAAATATATTACAGGAACTTAACTTTCAAAAGTTTTTTGAATCTGTTTCAGAAGCATATATGGTACTAACCCCTGAGTTTATAATAACGGCTGTAACTGATTCTTATGTTAGGAAAAGTTTAAAAAAAAAAGAGGAATTAATAG
Source organism: Candidatus Sericytochromatia bacterium (assembly GCA_014377055.1). Lineage (GTDB taxonomy): Bacteria > Cyanobacteriota > Sericytochromatia > UBA7694 > JACMQJ01 > JACMQJ01. The sequence continues at coordinate 4,037 of JACMQJ010000144.1, read as the reverse complement.
GACTCTATCTTTTTGATGTATTTCCCGATAACCCTGACGATCCAAATGTCAATGGATTCAATAATTTAACAGTTTCCCTTAATATTGTCTTGGCTGAAAAAGTTCCCCATATTATGGATATTATCAAATATGATATTCCTTTGCCTGCAGGCGGGTTTGAAACTAAATACTGGAAAGTTGAAAACTCTCCTATATTTAATGAAAACGGTGAAGTAAGCTATATTCTCCATAAACCCGAAGATGTTACTGAACTTGTACTCCTTAAAGAAAAGAAAAATGAGGCGGCTTTGAAAATACAATCAAATATTATGGAAGAAGAAATAAAACATATTACTCTAAATTTATCAATCGCCAATAACGAGGCAGAATATCAGCGGAATAAACTTTATTCTTTACTCATGAATGCACCTGCCTGCATCTGCCTTTTAGAATCTTCGGAACATATTTTCAGTTTTATGAACCCTTCATACCAGAAATTACTCGGTAATAGGAACCTTTTAGGGAAAAAAGTGAGAGAGTCAGTTCCTGAAGTTGCTGGACAAGGATTTATTGAACTACTTGATAATGTTTACTCAACTGGAAAACCCTTCATAGGTAATGAAATATCCTTGAAAATTGATAAAACAGGAGATGGAATCTTATCTCAAACCTATTTAAATTTTGTTTATCAGCCAGTTTTTAATTTTGATAATCAGGTCGAAGGTATTAGTGTTCTTGCCTATGAAGTTACAGAGCAGATTTTAGCCCGAAAGGAAGTCGAAAAGTTAAATCAGGAGCTCTCGGAATCGGAAACCAGGTATAAGGCTTTATCCAAAGAACTGGAAATAAAGGTACAGGAAAGGACAGAAAAACTAATCCAAGCAAATGAAGAGTTAAGAATCTCCTATGGAGAATTGGCAAACCAGAATGAAAATTTAAAAACACTTCAGGAAGCATTACTCAACAGGCAAGAGGATCTTGTCTCGAAAGAAATTGAACTGACCCGTTCCAATCAAACCCTTAACCAATTTGCCAATATGGCCTCCCATGACCTGAAGGAACCTTTGAGAATGATAAGGCAGTATGTAACCATTCTGGCTAAAAGATACAAAGATAAATTAGATAAAGACGCAAATGATTTTATTGGGTATACGGTTGATGGTGTTGAAAGGATGGAGCACCTGATAAAATCAATTCTTGATTATGCTAAATTAAATAAACTTGGCATACCTATAGAAAGTACCTATAGCCAAATATCTCTTGACAGGGCAAGAATGAATCTTTCAGTAGCAATTGAGGAAAGCAGGGCGGTTATTACCAATGATGAATTACCTTCACTACACGTTAATTCAGTTCAGTTAACCCAGGTATTTCAGAATTTGCTCAGTAATGCCCTTAAATACCGTTCTAAAGATAATCTGGTCAAAATTCATATCGGAGTAGAAAAAAAAGACAATAGATGGTTTTTTAGTGTAAGTGATAACGGGATAGGAATTAAATCAGAAGATTTTAAAAGGATTTTCCTACCTTTTCACCGCCTTCATAGTAATAGTGAGTATGAAGGAATTGGACTTGGCTTATCATTCTGCAAAAAAACAGTTGAACAGTATGGCGGAGATATGTGGGTTGAATCTGAACTAGGAAAAGGTACTACTTTTTTCTTTACGATAATGGAGTTTTAGAATAAGGAACGGTTTGAAACTAGGGTTTAGAAAAAGAGTATTTTTCGTTAGCCAGAATAATACAATGTGCTGAAGCGACCTTGTTCAAAAAAAGGTGTCTGAATAAGTGTGCTCCATCAACTTGCAAAAAAGAGATATAGAAAATTTCCAGTATATATTCTAAAACATGGGAAATATTGGTTAAGTTTATATATTTAGCGATAATGTCCCACCCCATATTTTACTGATCAAATAAAATCTCTATTAAGCCGCAAATATCACCCGTTTTGCAAACATCAATATGCTCCTTGAAATTTATAATACATTTATCAAGTTTTTCTTTAAACATAATCATATCTTTAATTTTTTGTTCTAAATCTTTTGATTCTGCTTCAAGTAAGTCAATAACCTTATCATGAGGATACTTACCTTCCTCACGGATACGGATAATATTTTTAATATTTTCAATAGATAAACCTAGTGTCCTTGCTTTTTTTACAAAGCTAAGTCTTTTTAAATCATTTTTTGTATATACACGGTAATTTAATTCATTTCTTGCCGCTTTAGGTAATACTCCTATTTCTTCATAAAATCTTACGGTTTTAGGATTCATATCAAGCAGTTTACACAAGTCTTTAATCAGTAACTTTTCTTCCATTTAGCATTTTACCTCTTAAAAAATGATATTCGATTCCACTAAGAGGAATGTCAAGAGATATTTCTAAGATACTGAAAAAAATTATAGTTGACATTACATATACTGGAATGCTTTAGAATTAATTATTAAGGTCTTGATTTTAATAAATTAATAAACTAGACTAATAAGATGTATTTTTTAGAGAATAAGATTTGATAGCTATAGGAAAGAGTAAATTAATTTCATATTTTACTTTGTTAATTTTTATCTGTACTTGGATAACAGTTAACTTAAGCTTTCCTGCAATGTCAATGGTTATGTCTACTGACCATAAATTTAGGATTGAAAATAAAGAGGGATATAACCATATAGTTTTTTTCCATCCTGAAAATGAAGAACACGAACACCACCATGGATATATTCACGATCATGAACATCATTCTTTTAGGTTTTCGTATGAAGGTCAGTCTCATCATGAACATGACTTTCAGTTAGCAAGTGCTGATGATGGAATAAATGTTACTGATAATATTCTATTAAAAATTGATGCTGAAAGAACACCACCCTTAAATATTATCAATGAAACTTTTAACTTTATACCAGGGAAATATTCCCCTTTCAGATACTATAAATACCCTCTAAGGGTTAATACTACTTCCTTATCATTAAAAACTACTGTTCTGCTGATTTAAAAATCTGTTAGTTATGCTTTACCCATTTTGTAAAGATATAACTATGATTTTGATCAGGAGATAATTTAGCCATGCTTAATATATTTATCCTAATCAAAAAATCTATAGGGATTACATCCTTCTATTAACATTCCATTTGGAATAGTTATTCTAATTAAGATTAAAAATTGTAGGTAAATAGACTTTTTATGAAATTAAAAATTTTCAGTACAGTAATAGTTATACTAATTGCTTTATCATATCCAGTAAATTTTGTTTTTGCTCATGGTGGTGTTGATGATGAACCGCCTGAACCTGTAAAAGCTGTAGTAACTGATTCAGGATCTACAAAATTATTAACTACTGCTAAGATAGAAGTATTACTTAAATACTCTGAGCTGAAATTAAAGGAATCTGTACCTATACAGGTTTTTGTTACTGACTTTAAAACAAATAAGCCATTAAGCAAACTTGATGTTGATCTTTCTTTTAAAGGTTCAGGTAAAGCTATTGAAGTGAATGCCAAACCAACAACAACTCAGGGATTATATCAGACCAATCTGAATTTTGATACTGTTGGAACATATAACCTAACACTGGATGTTACTGGTAATAAAATAAATGAACACCTTTCATCAAATGGTTTTGAAATAAAAGGTAGTTCTTTAACTGGTCAGCCTGCAAATATTGATTCATGGCTAATTCCACTTCTGGAGATTTTACTTGGATTATTGAGCATATTAGCAATATTTTTATTTGTTTCAGTACCAAAAAAACAGCTAGGGAATTCAATATGATTAAGACTGGATTGATAGTAACAATATTACTTACTCTGACATCCCCTGTTTTTGCTAAAATAGGTGATAATAAGGCGAATATAAACAAGAAGGATTCTCAGCAATTGTTTAATAATTTACCTACTGCCATTTATTCCCAATATATTGATAAAGTTAAAGGATTAAGCCTTGAAGTACTGACTAAAAAATTATCATTAAATAACAAGAATTTACAGTTAAATAATCTTGATCTTAATGCAGCACAGGGACGATTGTTACAATCAGGTCTGTTATTAAATCCAGCTTTTGAAAT
>JACMQJ010000712.1 GCA_014377055.1 Candidatus Sericytochromatia bacterium | reverse complement strand
TACCTTTATCAACATTATTAATGTTAGTTTCGGCATTATGGGATAGAAATAAGCTTCTTAATGCTTATGAATTGGCAAAAGAGAATGGTTATAAGTTTTATTCTCTTGGTGATTCTATGTTTATTTTTTAAGATTCTACAGATTATTACAAAAATTAATTTTCACAAGATTTTAAGGGGTTGTAAAATGTTAATAACTGATAATAGCTTAAATGATATTGATTATTCAATTATGTAGATTATTTTTTAAGGATGTAAGAATGAATAACGCTGCTCAAGAAAGTGAACAAGAGAACGCCAGTAAGATAATTATGAAAGGGACTAAAGATGGGCTCTTAATAATGTTTCCTGATGGATCTAGCTGGAATGATTTATTAAAACAACTTAACGATATGCTTGATAAAGATAAGAGCTTTTGGATAGGTGCGTCGACTTCTGTCGATCTTGGCAATCATCAACTTGATGAAACACAAATTAATAGATTACATGAAATGTTAATCAAAAGATACCATTTATTGTTAGATGCTTTATATTGTCGTGATGAAAACACACGTAATTTTGCTGAAAAAAAGAATCTTAAAGTAGGAAAAATACACCCTAATTCAACTAGAGCAAGTAGCCCTGATATAACTGATATTGTTCAAAATAGTAATGCTGTTGCAGGTAATGCTATATATCTAAAACAAACAATTAGATCAGGTCAAATAGTAAGATTTGATGGTAATGTTATTATATTTGGTGACACTAATCCTGGCTCAGAAATAATAGCATCTGGAGATATTATTGTTGTTGGATCACTCAGAGGGATAGCTCATGCAGGTGCAAAAGGTGATGAAAAATCACATATAGTAGCAACAAATTTAAAACCTATTCAATTAAGAATTGCCAGTTGTATTGGTATGCCTGATGATGTACAAACCTCAAATTCACCAGAGTATGCTTGTATTACTGATGGTAAGATATATATAGGATCAGTAAAAAATAAAAGGTAGATTAAGTAATGTTAATTTGTGATTAAGCTAAACATTAAGTTTAGTTTATTATATAGTGTAAGTCTGTGAGATTTAGATTTATTTTTAGTATAGTTTTTTTACAGGGAGATTCCAATGAGTTCAAGAGTAATTGTAGTAACGTCAGGTAAGGGCGGAGTGGGTAAAACTACCACTACAGCTAATATTGGTATGGCTTTGGCGAATCTTGGTGAAAAAGTAATATTGATAGATGCAGATATTGGTTTAAGAAATCTTGATATTGTTCTTGGTTTAGAAAATCGTATAGTTTATGATATTGTTGATGTGGTTGAGGGACGCTGTAAATTAAAGCAAGCTGTCATAAAAGACAAAAGACAACCTAACTTGGCAATACTTCCAGCAGCCCAAACAAGAGATAAATCAGCTATTAACCCTGATCAGATGAGAGAGATTTGTAAAGAGTTAGAAGAAGATTTTACTATAATTATAATTGATTGTCCTGCTGGCATTGAGCAAGGATTCAAAAATGCTATTGCTGCTGCCACTGAATCCATCATAGTTACTAATCCAGAAGTATCTTCTATTAGAGATGCTGATAGAGTTATTGGTTTACTTGGTGCTAGTGGTCATGAAATGTTGCCTCCTCAACTTATTGTTAACAGAATCAGACCAGAAATGGTTAAACAAAATGAAATGTTGAATGTCGGAGATGTTGAAGAGATTCTTGGAATAAAATTACTTGGTGTTGTACCTGACGATGAAACAATAATTACTTCTACCAATAAAGGTATGCCTGCTGTTAATTTAGAAAACTCTGTTGCTGGTCAGGCATTAAGAAATATTGCTCGACGTATAAGAGGCGAAGATGTTCCATTTCTTGACCTAACACCTGAAAATAATCAAGGTATCTTTAAAATTTTCAAAAAACTATTCGCTGGGCGTAAATAAGGAGAATAGGAATGAACTTAACAACTTTACTCGATAAAATAATCGGACGACAAGAAAAAAACAGTAAAAATGATGCAAAAAAAAGATTACAATTAGTTTTATTGCATGATAGAATCGATTTACCTTCCGAAAAAATGGAAGAAATGAAAAAAGAAATATTTGCTGTTGTTTCCAAATATATTGATATTGATATAGATGCTCTTGAGATGAATCTTGAAAAATTGGATCAATGCGTTGCTCTCGTTGCTAATATTCCTATAAGAAAAGCAAAAAGTCTTGAGGAAAGTCCAAAATCTTAATAAAATAAATAATACGAATCACGAATTTAATTGATCAAAGGATTAAAACAGATTTTCTTAAATTATTAGTTTTAATTTGTCTTAATCT
>JACMQJ010000143.1 GCA_014377055.1 Candidatus Sericytochromatia bacterium | reverse complement strand
ATTAATGTCGAGGAATGAACTAAAGTTAATTTTCCTGAAAAAAGTAAACAATCAGAATTTGATCTTTTGGAAACCTGTAAAAAAATAGGTGTATTATAAGTTGAATTAATGACTAAACAATTAGGAGGAGTAAATTAATAAAGCTAATTATTAAAGATAGACTTGGTTTTAAATTATTAATGTGTGTTTAATAATAGTGTTACTAATAAAATTATTTTATCTCTTTAATAGTAGCTAATTTATCCACTTTACCACTTTTAGTTAATAAAAATGAGGATATAAAATATATATGCTTTGGTATTTCATACTTAGCTAGATATTTTTTTAACTCATTCTTTAAGTTATTAATGTCCTCTTCTGATAAAAAATCTATTTCTATTACAGCTATTATAATATTTCCAAATTTTTTATCGGGTTGTGAAGAAACAAAAAAGTTTTTATTAGAAAAATCACTGTTATATAAAATTTTTTCTAAAACTTTTTCTACTTTTTCTGATTGAACTTTGACACCTCCAGTATTAATTACATTATCTATTCTACCAATCCATTTAAACTGATTTTTGGAAATAATATCAACTAAATCATTGGTTACTATTTCGACGTTATTGGTGATAGGTGATCTTATAACTAAGCACCCTCTATCATCAAGTTTTATATCAACATTTTCTAATGTAGTAAAATATTCTGATTTTATATCACCATTTAATCTTTTTAGAGCAATATGGGTAATAGTTTCAGTCATTCCGTAAGTATGATAAATAGGTGATTGTAGGTTTTGGATTTTTTCATTAAGTGATTGATTAATATCTCCACCACCTATCAAAATAGCTTTAAAATTATCAATTAAATTAATATCTTGATCTTTATTATTAAACATTTCGTATAACTGTAATGGTACTAAAGCTGTAAATTCAAAACCTTGTTTTAACAAATCATAAGGATTTGCAACAGGCTCAACAATAGTCATTTGTAAATTTAAAACTAAACTTCTAACAATCATCATCAAGCCTGCTATATATTGTGTAGAAAGACAAATAAAAGACTTATATCCACTTTTTAAATTTAATGCTTTTCCTGTCATTCTGGCACTAATGATCATTTGTTCTCTAAATATAGTTATTGGCTTGGGAATGCCTGTTGAGCCAGACGTATTTATTATAAATTCTTGCTTGCCATTTAGCCAATCACTGATAAAATTAATGGTTTTTAATTCATATTCATTTAAATTTTGATACTCTACTTTATCAATAACAGAAAAATAGAATATTTTTTCATTAAGAGTAAAATATTCTATTTTATCTGAGTCTTTTAAATGCTTCATGATTAGTTTATATATCCCTAAGTTATTTTTTTAATAGATACAAGCCCCACCAAGGAGTTTTTGGAGAGTCATGATGCTCATAATGATAACCAAAAAAATAACAGCTAACAAAAGCACGAAAATGATTTTTATTTAAAGTATTAGATTTGTGAATATTATCTTTTTCATGAGTTCCTCTATGTGGCATATATGTACCAAAATAAAATAATTGAAAAGTACTTAATAGTGATGGTATCACCCAAAAAAGAATAACATTTTGAGTACTAAAAATTAAAATTAAGAGATTAAAACAAATAGATTCAAGAATAATTTGCTTAAGTGAAACATATTGTTTTAGAAATTTATAATACCAAGAAAAAAAATTACCCTCATAATAATCTGGATCGTCAATGGTTACAACATAGCGATGATGTTTAAAATGGCTCGGTTTTAGAAGCTTATAAGAGTTAAAGGCAAATAAAGTTGTACATATTTTACCCATAAAGTCATTTATAAATCTATTCTCGCAAAGTGAATGGTGCATAGCATCATGAGCTGTAATAAACAAGCCTGTATAAAGATGAGTCATCAATATTACTAATAAATAAGTAATTGGTGAAGATATATTTAAGGATAAATTTAAGCTGATAATCATAAAGTTGATCCAGAGTGAAATAATAGTAATTGCTATTATTAATCCTTTTTGTATTTTAAAAAATTGTTTAATTTTACTCATAAATAAAAAAATATATAATCTATTACTGATAAATATGATAACATTTTTATTGTTAAAACTAACTTAGCTTAATATATTCTACTTGAAAGGTTTATGATATGAGTACAGGCGAAAAAAAAGTGATTAAAAATAAAAAGAAAATTGCTTTTGTTGCTAGTGGTGGTGCAATCAAAGCTTCATGTTTTCATATCGGTGTTATGCTGGCGATGGAAAGATTTGGTTTTTCATTTGTTGGTGGTAAAAAAGAAGATAGTCGAGAGCTTATAACTAAGCCTGGTCAAGTTAGTGTTTATGTTGGCTCAAGTGCTGGAGCATTTGTTGCAAGTTTGATTGCTGGAGGGTTCTCACCAAATGAGTTATATGGCTCATTAAGTGGTCATAAAAATAAAAAATCTACTCTAAGACCAATTATTTATTTTGATGTTATAGGCAATAATATAATTAGTAATATTACATCAACGTTTAATTCTTGGATTAGGACTACAAAATACAAACATTTTAGTATTGAAGGTGCATTACAATCAATACTAGGAATTAATGGTCTTTTTAACACAAAAAATGTTGGTAAATATATCTCGGCTGTAATGCCTACTAATGATTTTAAAGAATTAATTCCAGAGTTATATATAGTAACCACAGAGCTTGATAATCCAAATAGGATTATACTTGGTTCAAAAGAACTATATACAACCCGTTCAGCTATTTTTGATACTGATGTTAATATCTCTGATGCTGCAATTGGCTCAATGTCATTACCTTTTATTTTTGGCCCATATAAATTAACTGTTAAAGGTAAAAAAGTCTATGTTTTTGATGGCGAAGTTAGACATACATTATCAAACCATATTGCCAAAGATGCAGGAGCTGATTTGATTATTGCTTCATACACCCATCAACCTTATGTATATAATGAAGAATATGGATCTTTAATTAATTATGGTTTAACATCTATCATGGTACAGACTATTTATCAACTTGTTGAAAGTAGAATTAAAGAGTCAAGATCAAAACATATTGCCAAGCAAAATGCAATTGATGAAGTAACAGATTTTTTTGAAGAAAAAAAATTACCAAAAGAGTTATTAAATGAGCTATTAGATCGTATGTACAAAAAAATAGATTATGACCCTAATGTTGATTACATCTATATTTCTCCTGATCCTAACGATTCAAATATGTTCTTTGAAGATCACTTTAACTTATCTACTAGAAGCATGGGCAAAATTATTCGCTCTGGTTTTAAAAGTGCTTATCAAGCACTTAGTCAATATGAGTTTGACTTTACAGATACAGAATTTGAATTTTTGACTGAAGAGAATAATTTATGGGCTTAAGAGTTAACAGTTTATCAAATATCATCAATAAAACCTAATGAATGTATTTGAGGATCTTCCTCTGGTACATCTGATACTTTATTATTTGGTGGTATTCTTCCATGTTTCATTTGCATTGTTTTAACTGCCATATTATCAGGCTTATTTGAAGATGTAAATTTTTTGGTAGCAATATATTTTAAAGCAGCTGAATTAGTATTATTTGGAATTAATCTTTGAGTTGGCTTTGGTGGTGGCAACTTTTCGGTTTTTTGTTGTTGCTTTATTTGTTCTTTTTCTTCATCATCAATAAAATCCAAAAACATCATTGGTTGATATGAAAACTCATCTGGACTAGAATTTTTTACTTTGATATTACCAGAATTAGTTTCAGGATTCCAATCAACTGAAACATTTTTTTGATAAAATTCGACTGCTCTATAAGCTGTACCAGCATCAACGTTATTATTTAACTCATCATCTTCTATGTTTAGGTTATCATTTTCAATATTAGACATAAGCAATTGGGCATCCATACCAGAAGTCATTTCAAAAGTAGAAAACTTTTTTTCTTGCTTTTCAGAAATTTTTTGACATAAAAATACTTTGTTACGACCTGTATTTTTAACTTGTTCAAGAGCTTCTTTTAACTTTCCAATGATGTCTTCAACAGTTTCTTCTCTATCCTCAAGTGAGGCAACACCTATACTTACAGATATTTCAGGGAAATTTTCAATTTCAATTATTTTATGAAGATCATTAATTTTTTGTCTAATTCTTTCGGCAAGTACCATTGCACCTTTTGATCCTGTTTCAGGCAATAGTACAACAATAGTATCGACTGAATATCTAGCAGGTAAGTCAACATCTATACGAATTGCTTTTTCAATAGTTTTGGAAACACCTTGTAAAATATGATAAGTCATTTGTGAACCATTCATTTCACTTAATTGAAAATAATAATCAATTTCGATCATTAATGCTGAAAATGGTCTTGAATAGCGGTTAGATACTTTTAAATCCTCTCTTAACCTAAACTCCATGTGAGCTCGATGATAAAGTCCTGTAAGAGGATCAGTAATAGAACGAATATACAAATCAGTTCTTAAATTATTAGCTTTTAATAATTCTCTTTCTAAGTATGAGTTATGAACAATAACTCCTATTTGCTTACAAATCATAGCTAATAAAAGCTTTTCTTCTTTAGAATATCCTTTGATATTATTTTTTTTACCAATAAAAATTGCACCAACAAGATATTCACCCGAAACCATAGGCATCAACAAGCTAAAGTTAAACTGTCCTTTTTCAACTGAATTAAAAATACTTGGGTATAAGAAAATATCTTTTAATTCAACAGGCATATTACTAATAATTAGACGTTTTTCTTCATCATTATTTAGGGTAATATCATCATTTACGCATCCTTTACCACGATTTGAAAGTAAAAAAAGTTTGTCTTCACTATATAAATGAATAGAACCAGATGCACTCTCAAGGTTATCAAGAAGCATATTTAATAAATTTTCAGAAGCGGCTGATAGATTTTTTTTAGAACTAATCTCTAAAATAATGCTATGTATGGTTGCCAGCTTTTTAAAGAACTGATCGTTAGGATCATTATTTATCATTATATTGGACTCAAGCTTAAAACTAACGGTGAATGATTTTAACTAATACATTATAGAACTAATTATCCAAAAATTGTCTTATAAATTTTGTTAACTCAGAATTATTTACGGGAATAGTTAAATAGTTTATATTGAGATTAGCTATTTTTCTTTTAATAGACAAATTTTCTTTTTTTAAAGGATTAGAGATACAGATAATTGGTAAATCAATAAAATCAGGGTTATTGCGAACATGTTTAGCATATTCTACATTATCAAACATGCTATCATGAGCTATTATCGCCAGTTTTGGCTCATATATAAATGCTTTAGCAAGAAATTTAACCATATTATTTTCTGTAATAGAATCATACTCATCGATAGATTTGAGAGATTGATCTAAAATTTTTATATTAAGCATTGAATTAGATGAAATCAAAATTTTCTTTTTATCTAATAATCTAGGTTTTTTTTCCATAATTTTAAATTATATACTGTAAACGTTTTATAAATAAATATATTTTTACTACGAATAATAAACGAGTCAAGACTAATAAACATCAATAATTTTTTGATATTTGTTCTTATCCGTTTCTTTATTTTTTTCATTCGAGTCATTCATAGCTAAATCTTATATATCTTATCTAACATTAGCTTTACCCATAAATCCTGAATAAGTAAGCGAATTCAATATTTCGGGTACATAAACATTATCAACACCTTTGATATTAGGATGAAAGAATGAATATCTCAAACAAAAAAATAAATCACCAGGCGTTTTATGTAAATCTTCACAGATAGCTCTTCTTTCTTTTTTTACGCTATCCTCTGGAGGGAATACTAGACCATCTTTTTGGCAATTTCCATTTTCCATTCCCCAAAGATATGAGTTATTAGTAAATGCTGAATTATTATTAAATTTGTGAGCTACAGGAATAAATCTAATAATACCCTTTCCTTGATTTTTTATGTGATCATTAGTTAATTCAACAGCTCTATTAATAATTTTATTTGATTGATTTGTCCAAAAAATACTACGATCAGCACCACTATTTTTGATGCTTGTGCCAAATAGACTTCCTGCTTCTTTGACAGCTTCGCTGATAATTAAAGCATTGGTTTGACCAACGATAGGCAATGTTATAATATAAGCAGCAAAAGTTAAGAAGCCTCCAGTACCAACATTTATTGT
>JACMQJ010000711.1 GCA_014377055.1 Candidatus Sericytochromatia bacterium | reverse complement strand
ATATTATACAGGTAAGAATAAAGATGCTTGTGCAGTTGAAGTCGATAGATACATAGTTATGCCTGGTCAAGCTACTTCGTATAAAATTGGTGAATTAAAAATTTTAGAGTTACGCAAAAAATTTGAGGATGTACAAGGTGAAAACTTCGATATTAGAGATTTTCATGATTTGATACTTAGAAATGGTGCTTTACCTCTAAATGTCTTAGAAGATTATGCTAATAGTTTTTTAAACCAATAAATAAAAATGTATAAATTAAAATTTTGTTTTTAAGAAATTTTTTATTAAAGTCAAAATGTTTAGTTTGCAATAGATCGTCAAGTATATGTATTTGTAAGGGTTGCTCCAATCAATTTCAATCAATACCTGAGCCTCATTGTCAAATATGTAAGAGTATTGAAATAGTTGATAATAATTGTCAAGAGTGTCTTAGAAGACCACCTTTATTTTCTGATTTAATTGTATTAGGAATATATAGTGGATTATTAAAATCACTAATTTATAACTATAAATATGAAGGAATTAAAGAATATTCCAAACCTTTTGCCGATTTATTAGCTAAAAAAATTAGTTATAGCTTTACTTTTAAATTTGATTATATAACCTCAGTACCAATACATCATGAAAAATTAAAAAGTAGAGGCTTTAATCAAGCTGACCTTTTGGCTAGAGATGTCGCCAAAAATCTTAGAATAAACTATCTGGAAATATTTGATCGTTCTAAAGAAACCAAAGCTCAATTTGGATTATCAGGTATAGAAAGAGAAAAAAATATTAAGGATGCTTTTGGGATTATTACAAATAAAAATATCAAAGATAAAAATATTTTGATTGTTGATGATATTTTTACAACTGGATCAACATTACAGGAATTAAGTAAATTAGCCTTAGATAAAGGTGTTAATAAATTATATTTAGCGACTATTGCTCGCAGTATAAAGTAACTTTTGGGTTTTGTAGTTTTTTGGATTTAATAGTTTTGATTACACATTAACCACAACAGAATCTACCGATGGTAGTCCTGTTCGTTAAAGCGTTTTATATATAATGAGATATACCCAAAAATATAATATTTTACTGCATCTATAATTATCTATATTTCTACTTAAAGGCTACATATTTTATCATCACAAATGTTACTGTTACTTGTGACCCAGCCAATTAAGGCTAAGTCGGCTTTTAGATTTTACTCTAAAGGATACAGTTTCCTCAAATTTTTCATATTATTCTCATAATATGCAGACTAGGCATTTCTTACCTAACAACTCTACCAGAGCTGAACCATTGGGAATTACCCCATTTAGGTTGTACTATCTCTTAATAACAATTTTCATTACAACTAAGATTTTGATCATTATTTTTAACCTCTCGGCTTGAATAAATCACTCGGCTTTTAGCATTCAGCCCACGACATCCCTCATCACTCACCTTAGTGGCTTCCAGGCTTCTAACTTTCCTTCCCATTTCCTTATTCAGGATTTGTCATCAGACAGCTCAGGTTGCTACCATTACAACCTCGGGGTATTTCACTTCACTTTCGCTTGTGATTTTTGGCTAAATAAACCTTGATTTATTTTCCAGAGTCCCGTTACCTCCTCCTCAATGTCCTTACTTTTCATAAAAACTTTTAATTAACGTCACTCTGCATTTCAGCATTACTTTTGTTAACTCAGGCTTTGATATAGCCTCTTGATTTAGGATCTAGTTTTTTAGACCTTTAGCATATTCACCTACCCATCTAAGTATAGTTACTGCTAGGTTGTTTCAACTCAACCACACCCTAATCACATAGTGACTTCGAGCTTAAGCACTTCCCAAATTAATGGGTATTAGGATTTTGTATCTCGCTTGCCCGCTAGGACTTGCTTAATAATCACCCACTAGCTACACGTGCCTTGTAAATCAGACTTTTTCAAACTCTCGCTTGAACTTTCCTTAACGCTTAACCTCACAAGCTCTTTTCTTTACTGATAGCTAGACCAGTTAAGATTTTTTCTTTTCGGTTAGTCGATTCGTTTCGTGACTACATTAAATATAATACTAAGCTTTGGTTAAACTGTCAACCCTTTTACTTAAATATATTTTAATCTATCCTTAACTATATTTCTATAATTCATACTAATAAACAGTTTTAGGTATATTGTAAAGTTAGTTTAAGCTTTGGTTTTATCAGTTGTTTTGTTTATAATAAGCTATTCTAACTAACAAAAATAGACTAAAATAATAAATATGATTTTAAAATTAAGAAAGAAGTAACTTGTCATATATGTTTCAGCTACCTTATAAATTTAGAGATGTAGTTCATGATTTTGTTGAATTTCCTAATTCAGCACTTGGTGCAACAGCTATAAAAATAGTACAAACAAGCACCTTTCAGCGTCTTAGACGCTTGAGCCAACTAGGTATGGCTAAATTAATTTATCCGTGTGCTGAGCATTCAAGATTTGCTCATAGCCTTGGAGCTTTTAACCTAGCTCAAAAAGTTATGTGTATTCTTAGAGAAAAAGGAAAGTTACTTGATACTACACAGGCTGAACAAGATGCTGTTTGTCTAGCTGCATTAATGCACGATATAGGTCATTGCATGTTTTCACATGCTTCCGAAACGATGTGGGACTTTAAACATGAGGCTCAAACATATAAATTGATTGATAAAGATGAGGAATTAAATAAAATATTAAAAGAATATCCTAGTAGTAGTGACTTTAAAAAATTAATTGTTGATATTCTAAAAGGTGAAAATCTTTCTCATAATAAATATTTTTTACATGAAGTTGTATCAAGCCAAATGGATGTGGATCGAATGGATTATATTCTTAGAGATGCACACATGACAGGCGTTCAGTATGGTAGCTATGACCTAAAATGGATACTTGAGCATCTAACAGTAGCAGAGTTTAATGGTCGTTACAGATTAGTAATAGAAAAGAAAGCGATTGATGCAGTTGAGCAATATTTGACAGCTAGATTTTATATGTATAGAAATGTTTATGAGCATAAAACAGCTAGAATTTTTGAAGTAATGCTCCAAGCTTTTATTAAAGAAATAAAAAAACTAGACAATGAACCTCTTGAAAAATATGGTTTACTTTGGCTAAAAGGACCTGACTTTGACAATCTTGAAGAATATAAACTTCTTGATGATTATAAAATGTGGGAGGCAATGAAAATAATTTCGTCCAATGATGAATTTGTTGGTCATGTTAAAAATCTTGCTTCAGATTTTTTATTTAATAATCGTTGGAGTATCGAAAAATCTGATACAAAAACAAATGTCATTAATAAAGGTTTTATTGATGATGTTTATTATACTAAAGTAAAGCCTAGTAAATTTTATGATCAAGAGCCTGATAATCAGGTGCTTGTGCTTGCTAAAGGTGAAGAGCCTAAACTCTTAAGTCAACTTGGTAGATTTATTTCTATTAATAAAAAACGTGAAGTTGAAGAAAAGTTTATTATTAGAAGACCAAAGCCAGAATGATGTATATATTTTAAAGTCTATCTTAATAAATAATTATGTCAAATGATATAATTATTAGAAAGTTTATCCTCAAATGATCCTAAACTTTAACTAACATTATGGAGTCTAAATAGTATGGATTTAAAAAAACTTGAAGAGTATTGGTTTATTTTATGTGAATCAAAAGATGTAAAAAAAAAGCCAAAAAGCTTCAAAATTTTAAATAAACAAATTGTTGTCTATAGGACGGAAAATAAAGAAGCGGTTGCTTTTATTGATAAATGCCCACATCGTAATATTCAAATTTCTGAGGGGCAAGTTTGCAATGGTCGTCTTGTTTGTCCGTTTCATGGATGGGAATTTGATAAAGATGGTAAATGTGTAAAAGTTCCTGGAATGATCCAAAAAGAAGAGCTAAGAGCACCAAAATTAAAAAAATATCAAATAATAGAACAAGAAGGATATATCTGGATCTGTCTAAAGCCTAATCCTGATTCACCTCGCAAGCCTCATATACCAACCCATATTTCCGATAAGTCAATGAAGACAGGCTGTTACAGAACCCACTTAAAATGTGGTATTGTTGATATTGCCGAAAATTTTTTAGACCCTTTTCATACTCCATTTGTTCATGCAGGAATTATCAGAACCTCTGAAAAAAGATACATTAATAAAATTAATCCCATACACATTAAAGATGGATTAGAGGTTAATTATCTAAAAGAAAAGCCACAATCAGGTTTTATATCTTTGTTTGGACCAGATGTATTACGTGATTTAGGTAGGTTTTTGATGCCTGGTATTATTGAATTGGAATATTTTTCAAAAGATCACTTAGAATTTGTTAATACTATGTATATTACTCCTCGTTCTGAAACTGAATCAAGTATTTATTTTAAAGCTTCTCTTAAACCTTACTTAATACCAGTTCCTTTAGTATTTGTTATAGCTGGTTTTGCTATTAAATTTGCCTTAAATCAAGATAAAGTTATTTTAGAGAAGCAAACAAATATAATTACTGAACAAGGTGAATCTTATACTCATACAGAGCTGGATATAGTTCGTAAACAACTAAATAATCTCTACGAAAATAATGGTAAGCTTGTTGAGTTTAAAAACTTAGAAGCATTGATATGATTTTGTTCCCTCTTTTTTCAAAGAGAGGGATAGGGTAAGTTTCTTCATGGATTATAATCAAAAATTGTGTCTAAGTAAGATAATAGAAACTTATTTTTGCTATTATTACCCAATAAAAAATATATCTCAATAGGAATTAAATGAATAAAAAATTATATTTCATATCCATAATAACTTTATCCATTTTATTTGCACAAATATCTAATTCAAAAGAATCTAAGATAAACAAATTACCACAAGAAATAGTTCTTAAAGGCTGTGAACCATTT
>JACMQJ010000021.1 GCA_014377055.1 Candidatus Sericytochromatia bacterium | reverse complement strand
TTTTGTTCATCTGGTTTACAAGCCATTGCTATGGCAGCAGAAACTATTATGTGTGGTTTTGCTGATGTTATTATTGCTGGTGGTACAGAAACCATGAGTTTGATACCTATGGGTGGCAACAAAATTGTGCCAAATCCATATCTAGTCGATAATCATCCTGGATTTTATTTAAATATGGGACTTACTGCCGAAGTTGTTGCCGAAAAATATGGTATTACAAGAGAAGCTCAAGATGAATTTTCATTTAATAGTCACAAAAAAGCTATTGCAGCAATTAAAGAAGATAAATTTAAAGATGAAATTGTTCCTTTAACTGTTGAAATGGATAGTTTAAACGAAAAAGGTAAAAAAGTAGTCAAAAAAATTACTTTTGCTCAAGATGAAAGCCCAAGAGAAGATACAAGTGTTCAAGGACTAGCCAAGCTAAAAGCTGCTTTTAAAATGGGTGGTTCGGTTACTGCTGGTAATTCTTCACCTATGAGTGATGGAGCTGCTGGTGTCGTTTTGATGTCAAGAGAAAAAGCTGATGAGCTAGGAATAAAACCTTTGGCAAGATTTATTGCTTTTGCTACTCATGGAGTTGCACCAGAAGAAATGGGTATTGGTCCAGTTAAAGCTATTCCTAAAGTTTTGAAGTTAGCCAAGCTAGAACTAAAAGATATTGACTTAATTGAGTTAAATGAAGCTTTTGCCGCTCAATCATTGGCTGTTATCCAAGAATTAGGTTTAGATACTGAAAAAGTAAATGTTAATGGTGGTGCTATTGCTTTAGGTCATCCTTTAGGTTGTACAGGTACAAAGCTAACAACAAGTTTGATCTATGAAATGAAACGTAGAGGATCAAAATATGGTCTTGTAAGTATGTGTGTGGGTGGCGGGCAGGGTGCTGCTGCTATTTTTGAAAATATTAACTAATTATATATAGAGGAATAAAAAAATGTCTAGTGTTGTAACACCTAAAATTGTTAAAGGTGGAAGTTTTTTAATTCAGGAAACTAATCCTAAAGATATGTTTACGCGTGAAGATTTGACCGAAGATCAACATCAAATTGCTGATCTTACCCGTAAATTTATGGAAAATGAAGTTTTACCAAGAGTAGAAGAAATTGAAAATCAAAAATGGGATGTAACTGTTGGCTTAATCAAAAAAGCTGGTGAACTTGGCTTATTATCTTTTGATATACCTGAAGAATATGGTGGATTAGGTCTTGATAAAACCAGCTCAATGCTTGTTACAGAAACCATTTCTATGCAAGGATCATTCACTGTTTCATTTGGTGCTCATACCAGTATCGGAAGTTTACCAATAGTATTTTTTGGTACTCCTCAACAAAAAGAATATTATCTACCAAAGATAGCTACAGCCGAATTAATTTCAGCTTATGCACTTACTGAGCCTAACTCTGGTTCTGACGCACTTGCAGCAAAAACAAAAGCTGTTTTAAGTCCTGATGGTAAGCACTACATTTTAAATGGTACAAAAATGTGGATTTCTAACGGTGGTTTTGCTGACATGTTTATTGTTTTTGCTAAGGTTGATGGCGATAAATTTACAGCTTTTATTGTTGAAAGAAGTTTCCCAGGTGTATCTAGTGGACATGATGAAAAGAAAATGGGTCTTAAGGGTTCATCAACAACTACCGTTATTTTGGAAGATGCTATGGTTCCTGTTGAAAATGTCCTTGGTGAAATCGGCAAGGGTCACAAAATAGCATTTAATGTTCTTAATATGGGTCGTTTTAAACTTGGTGCTGGTTCAGTTGGTGGTGCTAAAAATATCATTCCTTTTGCAGTTAAATATGCTCATGAAAGAAAACAATTTAATAAATCAATCAGTGATTTTGGTTTAATCAAACACAAGATAGCTGAAATAGTAACAAGAGTATATGCTTCTGAAAGTATGACTTATAGAACTTCAGGCTTATTGGACGATTACATTAATAATATGGATAAAAATAATCCAGAAGATGTCATGAAAAGTCTTGAAGAGTATGCAGTAGAATGTTCAATGATCAAAGTATATGCTTCTGAAATGTTGGATTATGTAGCAGATGAAGCATTACAAATATTTGGTGGTTATGGTTATAGCCAAGAATACCCAGTAGAAAGATTTTATAGAGATGCCAGAATCAATAGAATATTTGAAGGTACTAACGAAATTAATCGTATGTTAGCCCCTGGAATGTTACTTAAAAAAGCAATGAGAGGCGAGCTTCCATTAATGCAAGCTGGTATGAAAATAATGGAAGAAGTAATGAGTCTACCTAGCTATGAAGAAGATGAAGAAACTTTACTTTCAGTTGAAAAAAAACTTGTAGCTAATTGTAAAAAAGCGACATTACTTGCTGCTGGTGTAGCTATCCAAAAATATATGGGTAAAATCAATGATGAACAAGAAATATTAGCTAGTATTTGTGATGCAATGATGGAAGTCTATGCAATGGAGAGTACACTTTTAAGAACCTTAAAGATGATTGGAGTTAAAGGTGAAGATCAAGTATTAAATCAAATTGATGCAACTAGATTATTTATTAATGATGCAGTAGCTAGAGTAGATATTGCTTGTAAAAATGTGTTAGCAACAGCATCTGACGGAGATAATCTTAGAATGCAATTATCAGCATTAAAGAGATTTACAAAAATGATGCCAATAAATACAGTTGAAATCAGAAGAAGATTATCTGATAAAGTTGTTGAAGCTGGAAAATATATTTTTTAAGACTTAGATTATTCTAGCAAAAAAGCTCTCTAATATTTAGAGGGCTTTTTTGTTATCAGGTTATTGATAATAAGTTAATTAGAAACTTGTTAATATTTCGTAACTGCTTTTTAAGCAAATTTTAAGTTTTCTTTAATATTTGATTAAGGAATAAAACGCATAATTATATTTATAGAGTCAATCAGAGTATCGACTTATTTAAAAAATTTATATCAGGAGAATTTTAAAATGAAAAAAACAATATTAAGCTCAATCGTA
>JACMQJ010000710.1 GCA_014377055.1 Candidatus Sericytochromatia bacterium | reverse complement strand
GTTAGTGTAAATTTGGAGAAGATAATATGAAATCATTTAAGGCTTGCAAATGTTGTAAAAAAGAATATTCAACTGAACAAATGTTTATTGCATGTACAAAATATGTTGGTATCCAAAGCTTTGCTCCATATAATCTTTTTAGTCTTGAATTGAGAGATTGCAACTGTGGTACAACACTTGCCAGAAGATTACCAATAATTGAGCAACAATTAGTTTTAGCTTAGGTTATGCCTAAAGAGATAACACATGTTTTTTTTGCAGATGAAACTAATCAAAAAATAAATACTTTAAATAAAGACAAATTACACCAAGTAATTACAGAAAATATTACTTCTTTTCATTTTGGCTCACTTGCGGTTGATACATTTTATTATAGTGTCAAAATACCTTTTATAGAAAGAAATTACTTTCAATGGGGTGATACTGTACATGGTGCAGAAGGTAATGATACCAGCCTATTAGTTATTAGTATGCTTGATGAGCTAAAAAAAGAAAAGAATACACATTTATTTCCACAAAAATTAGCTTTTGTTTCAGGATTTTTAACTCACATGGCAATGGACATAAATTTTCATCCTTATGTTTATTATTTCAGCGGAAATTATTATGATGAAGATCCTTCTGAAAGTGCAAATGCTCAAATGAGGCATCGAATTATTGAAGGTTGGATCGATTTGTATATGTTAGATAAGAATAAAACTAACCTTGATAAATTTATGGCTATCAAAAACATAATCAAAGATAAAAATATAAACTTAAAATTGCTTGAGTTTTTAGGAAAAAGTGGTTCTGAAATATGGAATACAGATCTGCAACGAATGAATAAATTTTTAAAAAAAGGATATTTTGTGCAATTTTTCTTAAATAGTGTCTTTGGGAATAATGCTTTTAAAAATTTTATCAAAAATTTAAACTCTATTTTTGATAATAAATTAAGAGGTTTATTATCATTATTTTATCCAAACTCAGTTAATAATATGCCTGATTTTATAGTTAATTTTGAGATGTTTAAAAATCCAGTTACAGGTCAAGAGTTTAAAGGTAATCTTGATGATATTTGGAATAATGCTTTAGAGTTAAGCAGTGATTTTTTGGGATCAGTTAATGATTATATTTTTGAAGACCTAAGTAAAGAAGGATTAAAAGATATAATAAAAGGTTATAGTCTAGATGTAGGACTAATAGGTGTCAAGGTTCATGAAGTAAAATATTTTTCTCCTTGGCAACTCACACCTTCAGACTAAAAACAAATTTGTTAATAAAAATATGCTGTTACATAATGAAATAATATCTCTAATAAGTTAATATTATTAGAAGTGTATATGTTGTAAAAAAGGCATATTAAATGACTATAAAAAGTAGTGTTGATAGTTGTGTAAAGCTAAAATTACTTGAAGGTGGCTATTGTACACACAAAGAAAAAATGGTTATTCGTGGTGGCATAAATGAAGACGTAAAATTTCACTCTATGTTTGCCCTGATTATTCATCCTACAGAAGGAGTGATACTCTACGATACAGGTTATACAAAAAGATTTTATCAAGAAACAAATAAATTTCCTTACAATTTATATGCAAAAATAACTCCTGTTTATGTTAAAGATGAAGATACTGCAATTTCAAAATTGAGATCAATGAATATTCAAGCTGAGGACGTAAAATATATTATTATATCTCATTTTCACGCGGATCATATTTCTGCATTAAAAGATTTTCCAAAAGCAAAGTTTATTTATTTTAAAAATGGTTATGATAAAGTAAAAAATTTAAAAGGATTTTTTGCTGTTAAAGAAGGATTTTTATCTGGTTTATTGCCAGATGATTTTATTGAAAGATCAATCATGATAGACTCAGAAAAAGATCAATATAAAATAAAAAACATTGAGCCTTTTGAACAAGCATTTGATTATTTTGGTGATGGTCTGATCAAATTTATTCCTTTACCGGGACATTATAGGGGACATCTTGGGGCTTTGGTTCAAGGCGAAAATAATCAAAAATATTTTTTAATCGCTGACTCATGCTGGCTAAGTAAGTCATTTAAAGAAAATATTTTGCCTCACCCTTTTGCCAATATTATTATGGATAATTCTAATAAATATGAGCAAACATTGAATAAAATAAATACGTTCTATAAAAATAACCCTGATACAGAAATAATACCCTCTCACTGTAATGAAATTTATAATAAATATATTGGAAAATAAAAAATGGATAAAGAAGTAATAAGTGAATGGTTTAAAAACCTACAAGATAATATAACTAGAGAAATAGAAAAAACTGACGGTAAAGCAAAATTTGCAGATGATACTTGGCTTAGACCCGAAGGTGGAGGGGGACATTCAAGAGTCATAACTAAAGGTAATATCATCGAAAAAGGAGCTGTCAATTTTTCGGCTGTTGGTGGAGTCACTCCTCAAAGTGTCTTAAAAGGATTAAATCTAACTGAGGGAGATTTTTTTGCAACAGGTGTTAGTATTATTATGCACCCATATAATCCCATGGTTCCTATAATTCACATGAATGTCAGATATTTTGAAATGAGTACAGGGGTAAAATGGTTTGGTGGCGGTATAGATTTGACT
>JACMQJ010000709.1 GCA_014377055.1 Candidatus Sericytochromatia bacterium | reverse complement strand
CTTTAAATCTAACCAAAATTGATCTAGTAAAACTATCACAAAAAGCAGAGAATGAATTTGTTGGTGTAAAATGTGGGATTATGGATCAATTTATTAGTGTCTTTGGCAAAAAAGATTCTGTTTTGAAACTCGATTGTCGTGACTTAAGTTATGAATATTTTCCTTTTAATTTTAATGATGTAAAAATTGTTCTTTTTGATACACAAGTCAAACATTCACTTGCTTCATCTGCTTATAATACAAGGCGTGAACAATGCGAATCAGGTGTAAAAATACTGCAAAAATACGATAACAATATTCTAAGCTTACGTGATGTTTCATTATCCATGATAGAAAAGTATGAAAGTGAATTTGATGACGAGATTTATAAAAGATGTAACTATGTTATAAAAGAAAACTTAAGATTACTAAATGCTTGTCAAGATCTAAAAAATAATGATTTAGTTTCTTTTGGAAAAATGATGTTTGAATCTCATGAAGGTCTAAAAAATGAATATCAAGTAAGTTGTCAAGAGTTAGATTTATTAGTTGACTTGGTTAAAGATGATTCGTCTGTTATGGGGTCAAGAATGATGGGTGGAGGCTTTGGCGGATGCACAATTAATCTTATAAAAGAAGAATTTATTGATCAGGTTTCAGCAAATGTTCGTAAAGAATATAAAAAAAGAACAGGCATAGATTTAAAAGTTTATGTAGATAAAATCCAAGATGGAACAAGTGAGATAGGAGAATAATTTTTTATGGAAAAATTTAGTTTTAAAGAACATGCACATACTAGGCGTAATATTTTGACAGGAGAATATGTTTTAGTTTCTCCACATAGATCAAAAAGACCTTGGCAAGGAAAATTTGAAGATTTAACAATTGACAAAAAACCTGCTTATGATCCTACTTGTTACTTATGCCCTGGTAACAAGAGAGCAAGCGGACTTGATAACCCCACTTATAAACAAACTTTTGCCTTTAATAATGATTTTGCTGCTCTTGAAAAGGATATTCCATCTGGCGAGATAAATAAAGATGATTTATTAGTAGCCAAATCTGAGTCAGGAATTTGTAGGGTAATATGTTTTTCGCCAAAGCATAATTTAACATTGGCAGAGATGGATATAACTGAGATTAGAACGGTTATTGATAGTTGGACTCATGAATATGTTAGTTTGGGAACACTCGAAAATATTAATTATGTCCAAATATTTGAAAATAAAGGTGACATGATGGGGTGTAGCAATCCACATCCACATGGGCAGATATGGGCAGAATCTAATATACCTCAAGAAGTTGCAAAAGAAAGTAAACAATTTGAAGAGTATTATGATAAAAATGGTAAGAGTTTACTTTGGGATTATTTAAGGATTGAAGCAAAAGAAAGAGAGAGAATTGTTTTTCAAAATAAGCATTTTGTAGTTTTAGTCCCTTTTTGGGCAACTTGGCCTTTTGAAACAATTATTATTTGTCGTACTCATATCCAAAATATAGCAATGCTATCTGATGAAGAAAAAGATGATCTTGCAGAAGCTATCAAAGTTATTACAGTCAAATATGATAATTTGTTTAATATTTCATTTCCTTATTCGGCAGGTATCCATCAATCACCTACTGATGGAAATGATAATTTTGCATGGCATTTTCATATGCACTTTTATCCGCCATTACTAAGATCTGCTACAGTCAAAAAATTTATGGTAGGTTATGAGCTACTTGGTAACCCTCAAAGAGATATAACTCCCGAAGAAGCTGCCGAAAAGTTAAGAGAATTACCTAATATTCATTATAATCAAGAATAAAAGATTAAATGATTTACCTAATTTCTATTTTAAGTTCATTATCAACTTTTTGTATAAAATTTATTACTCTAGCTGATAATTCTACAGGTCTGTCTAGGAAAGGGCAATGACCAAAATCTTCAGGTTCTTCTATAATTGTTTGTTTGGGTAAGTATTTTTTATAAAAATCAAGGTGTTCTTTTAACATTAAGCGATCAGCTTTGCCCCATATAAGTTGTATAGGCATTTTTAAACTAGCTAATTGTTCAGGTGTAAATAATGTATCAGCTGAAACAGTATTTATTAGTTCTTGGATAAAAGGGTTTCCAACAGTTTCAAGTATATGATCTGATAATAAAAATGAAAAAGGTGAAGGCTTATATATAATACTATTCATAAAATTAATAGCGTCAATTTTATCTTTTAAACGAAATCTATTAAGAAAATTTGCCCAATTTTCTGGAGTCATATATGCACCTCCGGGTGAGCAAAGGCTAAGTGCCAAAACTTTTTCAGGATTTTCTATGGCATATTTTATAGCAATTGCACCACCCATCGAATTACCAAAAATTATTGGCTTTTCATCTAGCTCCGAATCAAGAATACTAGCTATACCTTCATAGACGGTTTCGACATTGACTTTATCTGTTGGAAACTGACTAAAACCATGTCCAGGAGCTTCGGGGACTAAAATTCTTTTAGAAAATCGTTGTAAAATATAAAGCATTTTTTCAAATGGTGTTGAACCACCACCAATACCATGTAAAACAACAATAGTTGGTAAAGTACCTTTTCCTGGTATATCGTATAAGTGTTGATCTGTAACCGAAGTTTTAACCATACGGCTTTTTATGCCTAATGTCTTCATTTTTAATCGAATAACTTTATGATATTCTTTAACAAAATCCATTTTTTTATTTTTTACCTAAACACAATTTTTGATTAATAAATTAATTTTAATATTATCCAATATTTTTGCTGTTCGAGAATAAAAATTTTAAATACTTATAATAAATAGTCTAAACAAGTATTAAATCTGCTTAAATTTATTAGAAGAGTTTTATTCATGCTTTTTATTTTAAAAAAGTTTATTCTTTTTTACTGTATATATGATATATTTACAGTATATTCGACTAAGTAATTTAAGAGTAAATTATCTCAGACCACTTTATTAAAACATTTTTGATAATATCAATCGAAACAGGTTTACTCAAATAATCATCCATGCCAGCAGCAAAACACCTATCTTGATCCTCAGGCATTGCATTGGCTGTTAAAGCAATTATTTTTGGTCGATTGCTATAATTATTATCTATAATATATTTTGTAGCCTCTATACCATCCATTTCAGGCATTTGTAAATCCATAAAAATTAGATCATATCTCTTGTTTTTTACAGCTTCTATGGCTTCTAATCCGTTATTAACTAAATCTGCTTCATATCCAAGTTTACTAAAAATTTTAAGAGCTAATTTTTGATTAATAATATTATCTTCAGCAATTAATATTTCTAAGTCAAATTTGTCTGAGAGCTTGTCTGTGATTTTTTTATCTTTGATTTTAATTTTCGATTCTTTATTATTGTATATGGCATTAACTAGCGATTTCATCATTTGTTCTTGCTTAATAGGCTTTTGGATATATGTATAAACATGCTTTTGATTCTTAGCTTGTAAGTCATTGATAAAAGTGAGGGTAACAATTGGTAATTCCTCATCATCCTTATATTTTCTAATTTCATCGATATTTACTTCATTTAAATCAATATTATTCATATTCATGATGATGACAGAAAAATTATTTTCTTTGATCAACTTCATAATTTCAGATATATTATGATTTATACTCATGACATTCATTTGCCAATTTTGTAGCATATAAGTAATTGTATCAATATTTGTTAAATTTTCGTCAATAATCAAAACATTTTTATCTTTTAATCGAGCAATTTTTTCTATATTTTTATTATTTGTCTTAATATCAGGCTTATCTGTTTGTATAGTAAAATAAAAGGAAGTTCCTTTATGTACCTCACTTTTAACCCCAATTTTACCATTGTGTAACTCTATTAGATTTTTTGAGATAACCAAGCCTAATCCTGTGCCACCATATTTACGAGTGGTTGATGAGTCTGCTTGTGAAAAAGGCTTAAATAATTTTTCTATTTTATCTGCTGATATACCTATTCCTGTATCTTTTATTAAGAACTCAAGTATTGTTTCTCTATAAATAGAACTATTCTTTTTTACATGAACATAGACTTCGCCTTTAGAAGTGAATTTGATAGCATTACTAATTAAATTAATTAATATCTGTCTTAGTCTTGTTACATCTCCAATTAATAAT
>JACMQJ010000002.1 GCA_014377055.1 Candidatus Sericytochromatia bacterium | reverse complement strand
TTTGATATATGAAATAATTTTTGTAATAGTATGGAGATAAGCGGATTCGAACCGCTGACACCAACGCTGCCAGCGTTGTACTCTACCAACTGAGCTATATCCCCATGTATTTGTATATTAAATCATAATATTATTATTAAAGCAATGTATGGTTTACTTATTTTAAAAATAATTTAATTAAAACTTTTGATCAACGAATATTTAAAATTGTTTTGAGCTCTCTTAATCTATGAGTAATTTGATCATTAGTTAGATCCTTAAACTTTTCTGGTAGCATTTGTCTTGAAGAACTTTCAAAAACTGCCAAATATTCCATAAATTCAATAGTAGTGTTATCTCTGTTTGGTATAAAATCATCTATCGCATTAATAAAATCAGATTCTAAAACCAAATCATGATTTGCGTCAGCAGCAAAACCATCCGATGATAAAATTATTGCTTCCAAATCTGCACCAGAATAACCTACAACTTTTTTTGTTATTTCAGAAAAATCATTTATTTCAAATTTTATTTTATTTTTATTAAATAAAACTTTTATGACACTTTCCAACTCTTCCGAGTTTTGAGGATAAAAGAAAGGTATCTTACTATCAAATCTACCTGGTCTTTTTAGATCTATATCTAATTTATCTGGTCTATTGGACATAATAAGCCAAAGTATTTTACCTCTGTTACTAGTATCACTCATAAAAGCTTTTATTTTTGCATATACTCGACTTGATGTTCCACTATCTCCTTCATCTTCACCACCACCTAATGCTCGATCAACTTCATCCATAATTATTAAAACTGAGCCT
Organism: Candidatus Sericytochromatia bacterium; assembly: GCA_014377055.1. Classification (GTDB taxonomy): domain Bacteria; phylum Cyanobacteriota; class Sericytochromatia; order UBA7694; family JACMQJ01; genus JACMQJ01. The sequence goes on along the minus strand of JACMQJ010000002.1, from coordinate 2,202 downwards.
AAAGCCTTAACTATATTAAGTATCTTTTCTAAATTTGCTTCTGTCGAACCGACCCATTTATCTCTAAAATTTTTAAGTTTTAGACAAGTTAACCCCGATTCACCAGCAAAAGCTTCTGCAACAAATGTTTTTCCTGTTCCCATTGCTCCAACAAAAAATATTCCCATTGGTACTCGTTGGTACTTTCCATCTTTGATATTCTTAATTATTCTTCTAAGATATGTTTTTGTAACTTCCATTCCGCCAATATTATCGAGGTTATGATCTGATTCAACCATTTCTACCAGTCCAAAACATTCATCTTCGATAATAGCTTTCTTTTTATCTTTTATTAATTGATAAGTTATTTTATTATCACTTTTTTTAGCTTGTCTAAATAATCCGTCAATTTGTATTCTTCTAAGTCCAGCTGTTAAGTATGCTAATTGTTCAACTTTCATTTCTAAATCTACATTATAGTTATTTATAATAAAATTGATATATTCAAGCCTTTCATCATATTCAGGCATTGGTATTTCAATTGAATAAATTTGTGGATTTTTGACAATTCTTGGATTAATATCAGATAAATTTTCGGTGACTAACAGAATAAGATTATCCGAACCTAATAAATCTGGATCTGATGCCCAACGTTGAAAAGTTACTAAATTGGCTCTCTCTTCTTGGGTTAAAAAATTTATTTCTGAAACTTGAGCAATCGTTTCAGCATATCCAAGCACAACTCCTGAGCTTTGACCACGAACTTTTAAAAACTTTTCTAAAAGTGGTAAAACTTGTGATGTTTGAGAGGGTAAAACCTCAGATAATGGTGGCTCTCCTAATAATGATTGAGTTAAATTAATTGACTTAACAAACTTTCTTTTCATTTCAGCATTAGTGAACTTTATTCCCTCACTTGAATCATAATAAAGAGCAATATCTTTATTTTTACTAATTAATCCTGAGATAAGAAATTCTTTTAGTGGAACAAATCTATCTTCGTAAGGTACTAAGTCCAGAACATTTGAATGAAGTATAAACATAATACCTTCACCTGCAAGATACCTGTCACGTAACTCTGTTAGCCATTTTGGATCTTTTAAAATAACTTTTTTAAGATCATCATCTGAGCCACTATTTCTTTTTAACTCTATCATTAAATAAATATCTCTTGAATTTTAATTATGTTATCGCTAATTATAATCTATATTTTTTTCTAAATTAAGTCTATAATTCTAATTTATCTATTACTTAAGTTTTGGAGAATTATTGATAATGGAAATAAATAATAAAAAACAACTCAGTCAGACTAGTAAAGTTGATACTGATGCAAGCAAAAAAAAAGATGCTACTTTTTATTATCTTAGAGGTATAAGTAATTATAATTCAGATAACAAGGAAGAAGCAGAGCAGGATTTTAATCAATCTGTAGAGCTCGGTCAGGATAATTGTATTGCATATTTTAATAGAGGCACTTTTTATTTTAATGAAAAAAAATATAAAAATGCCATTGATGATTTTACTAGAGCAGTAAGATTAAATCATAAATTTGCTGAAGCTTATTATAATTTAGCATGTTCTTATGTCTGTATATTAAGTTTTAGAGAGGGTTTAGCCAATCTTAAAAAAGCAATTAAAAATGAAAAAAGTTTTGCTCAAAGAGCTATTCGTGATCCTGATTTTATTAATATTAATAAAATGAAAGAATTTACTGAAATAGTAACTGTTGCTTAAATATATTTTTCCTAATCAATTTTGTTAGTGTGATTTTCATGGATAAAACCTAATAAGAGTGCTAAAATTACCTAATGAAAAATAATTATGATTTATCTTAAAATAGTTTATGTCTGAAAACACTAAAAATTATTGGTTAATTGAAGCTACCTGGACAGGTGGTAATGAACATACTGAGAGATATATTTCAGAAGGTGTCTGGGTTAATATTTATTCGGCTAAATCTTATGATTTTAATAAAATTAGAGCTAATGATTTAATCGCTGTAAAAACATCAATCACAAAAAAAATTGATGGTGCATTTATATCTGCAATAAAAATAAAGGCAATCGGAAGGGTAACAAAAAACCTTAATGACGGTAGGCATTTAGAAATTGATTGGGAAAAAAGAACTGATAATCTTGAGATTAATAATATTAATAAAGATGAATCAATTCACAAAATAAATTTACCAGAAGAAATACATGCTATTTTTGGTGAAATGGTTAT
>JACMQJ010000708.1 GCA_014377055.1 Candidatus Sericytochromatia bacterium | reverse complement strand
TTGTTTACCCTTATTTACCCTATTTGTGCTACTAATCGTGTTACTATGTTTTGTAAATCGATATTTTTTATGAATTTTATGATACCATAGTCCGTAAAGTAGCTTCTATATTGAGTTGTTACTTACAGATAGCGTTTTAGTTGATAAACAAAGGAAAATCATATAGTAACAAATACAGTAAGTAATAATGAGTCATTTACAAATCAAAAGAAATTGTGTAGTCTGTAAAGAAGAATTTATAGCAAAAAGTAGTAAAGGTATCTATTGTTCTATGATATGTTATAAGAGAAATTGGAGGGAATTACAAAAGGAAAATACTCTTGTGATTCCAAAGATAAAACCAATTATTACCAAAGAGGATTTAAACTCAAAGCATTATCTATCAATCAAAGAAGCTCTTATGTTCTTTGAAATTTCAGAGATAACTTTGCGTAGGAAAATCAAAGAGAATAATTTGAAATACGTATGTTTGAAAAATCGTTTTTTATTTTTGAAGTCTGATTTAAAGAAAACACTATTTGATATCCATAATGTTTTTTAAAAAATCATCTGTAGTTAATTTATTCTGTTTATATAATTCAAGCGTTTCACCACATACCCAATCAACAAACTCCCTGATTTTTTCTTTCACTAAAAGTTCACTATTTATGTTAGGGTATTCTAATTCGGTAAAACTTTGATAGAAGAAATCTCTATTATAAATATCCTGTTCTGATAATTTCCCTCTTTCATCTGTATTATCTTTAGGATAACCAATAATATCCAAAACTACAGTTAAATTATCAATAGCAGTTTCATTGACATCAATTTCATCATTAAGCAATAATTCTGACAATTGAAGATCTTGATAAAATTGAATATACAGTAAATTCACTAAATGTTCTATCATAATTAAACTCTATATTTTTAAACTTATACCCTATTGAATACCATTAATTACTCTTTAAAATCCTTGTTTTCAATATATTTTTGTTCGTCTTTCCAAAAATCAAAGAGCTTAACTTTTTCATCTAAAAAAAAAGTTTCTCTTCCTCTAAATGTACAGTATTTTCTATATTTTTCTGCATACTTAAAAAATCCTCCTGAAGGCAAGTAAATATCATACCCTTTTACTTTTTCCGAACTAAGTATTAACAAAGTCAAACATGGTCTTTTGTTATCAATTTCGAATTTGAGAATCTGCCTTAATTCATCACTGAATTTATTATAATCAGATGTATTGGACATATTATAATTTAAACCACACTCCTCAATGAATTTTAAATAAAAAATTGTCTCTTCTTTTCTTGCAAGTTCAATAAGATGACTTCTCATCTTTTTTACTTTAATTGTCATTTTCCTTTTTTTAATTCTAATTAATTGGATCGACATTCGATTTTTACTATTTACTAAACCGTATAATCAATTTATAAATCAAAAATAAGAAAATATACCATACAAAAATTTTAAACTGTTGTACGTCTTTTAAATAACTTAATCGTCAATAGGTTTCTCTTTTGTTCTATTAAATTGTATTGTTCGTACTACTTTTTGTTTTTTGTAGTATTCTGACTTAACTTCATATTCTTCTAAAAACCCATATTCAAATAGTTGTTTTGTCCAATTAGAGATACTTCCAACACTAACATTCATTATTTCTGAGGTTGTTATTCTTTCTTTAAAATATCCTTTTTCAGATTTACTCATTGTATTATACTCTCCCCACAATAATTTTGCTCCCGTTGTTAAATCTGGATTATGGTAGATTTCAAAAGGGATAATACATACAATATCATTTTTCGCTTCTTCTTCCATTTTAGGAAGTTCTATACTCCCTAATTTATCGGTTAGATGATGAATTCGTTTATCATTGGTGTCTTTTAACAAATACCCTTTTGTAATTAAACTTTTTCTACAAAGTCCAATGATATTTTCATGCAAAGAGAATAACTCCCCAATATATACATTGGTATAACTGTTATAACCTTTTTTTAAACTGTAAGTGTAATCTAATGCTAATATTAGTTTTTCATTAGTAGATAACTCCTTATTTGATAATATTTTATACGGTACTTTTACGTTTAATCGTATATTAAATTTACTTATATCCTCCATAAAATTGACTACTAAAATCTAACTACTTTTATTCAATAGTGCAAATATATCAAATTATCACTAATTTTATTCTTCTACCTCACTAATTTTGATTTACTACCACACCAATTTTACACTTCTATATCACTTTTTTTGGTTTACTATCTCACCAATTTTGGTCTTATATATAATAATAGAACTAATAATATTAATCAAAGAAGTAAATAATAAATTAAACTGCAAACAACTGACGTTGTTGCTTCTTGATTTTCTCCTACTCTGCTTTTACTTACTACTTTGAATAAACTACTGCTTATAAAAGATATCCTCTGTTTTGAATATCCTTTAAAGTTTCATTACTACTTTTTGACAAATATGATTATTCCTTCCCTTTGAAAATTATTACCATTAATCTCCTACTGCTGTTATCACTTCCACTAATAACAGCAGTAGGATATTAACACTAATAAAAAATATAAGTGCTAAACGGTCAAATAGTGTTGATTTATACTTCTCTGAATAATTGTTTAATTCATAAAATGAGTCAAATGCCTCTTTGAATGAAAATGATAATATTGTAGATCGTCAAATTGCTTTTTGGTATAAAGTATCCATTAACAGATTAAAATTGTTGTAACTTATTAAAAACGGTATTGTAGTTAATTTTAAACGATTAAATAAAAACTAAAATCAAATACAGTAAAAAATAAAGATTGATTCCTCCAACTTAAAACCTTTTGAATATCGGTTATATTCTGTGTTAAGAAAGTAATTTATGGTTTATGGAAAATACAAAGTAGGTTATTTGATAGGGTTTACTGTTGTCTGTGTTACTAATTAGGAGGGACTTTACACCATAATTAGTAACCAAAAAAGAGAAAAAAATGAAAATCTACTTATCAGTGCGTAAAGGACAACAATCAAAAAAGAGTTTAGAAAAAGGTAAACCAAAAATGAATAGTTTGTTTTTGATGTACCACGATGAAGAAAATAAAAAAAGGAACTATGAATTTTTGAGACTATACCTCTACGATAAACCGAAAAACTTTTTAGAGAAAGAACACAACAAAGAAACCCAGTTATTAGCTGAATCAATAAGAGCTCAAAAAATATTGGATTTACAAAGTAGGAAGCACGGATTTGTAAGTAGTGTAAGTGGAAAAATAGGTTTTTTAGAATATTTTAAACAAACAACAGATAAAAAATGTGAAGTAAATGGAACTTGGGGGTCGTGGTTAAGTACATACAAACATCTAAATAGCTTTTGTAAAGGCAAGGACATTCCACTCTCCAAAATTGATGACTTCTTTTTAGAGAATTTCAAAATATATCTATTGACTAATAAAATATCATCGCGCGGTGGAAAATTATCTCAGAACTCAGCATTATCATACTTTAATAAAATAAAAACCGCTTTGAAAGAAGCTTACCAAAGTAGGATGATTTCTGAAAATCCGTCTATAAGAGTAAAAAGCATAAAAGAGAAAGAAACCAGTAGGCAATATTTAACTTTGGGAGAACTGCAAATATTAGTTAAAACTGAATGTGATTATCCAATAATGAAAGAAGCATTTGTTTTTAGTGTATTAACTGGATTAAGATTTTCAGATATAAAACCATTAAGATGGAAAAATATCACTTTTGACAAACTTAACGGTTATATGCTCAAGTTTACTCAACAAAAAACAAAAGGAGTAGAACATCTTCCGCTTAGTGAACAAGCTGTTAAAAATTTAGGGGAACGAAAAAAGGATGATGATTTACTCTTTGAAGATTTAATCTATAGTGCATACCACAACAAAATATTACATAAGTGGATTTCTAATGCTGGAATTGATAAACATATTACATTTCACTGCGCTCGTCATAGTTTTGCTACACTACAATTAACAATGGATACCGACATCTATACAGTCAGTAAATTATTAGGACATCGCCATTTGAGAACTACTGAAATCTATGCAAAAGTGATAGATAAAAAGAAAATAGATGCAGTAGCAAATATGCCTGATTTGTATTTATAAGAGTATTTTTTATAATAGAAAAATTGTTCCTTTTATCTCATCTATTACTACTGTAATTATTTGAAAGATAATATTTAATCGAAAAATTGAAATCGAAAAGATTAAACATTAAAAATCAAATAATTATGGTAGTTAATAGTACACCAAAAGAAGTGGTAGAACTCATTAAAATAAGAGGTTTTGCCAACACATTAGAAGCATCAATTTATTTAGGAAAGAGCATTCATTATATTAGAAGATTATCTAGGGATAAAGTTTTAATCTCATATAAACCAAACGGAAAATGTATCTACTTTAAAATTGAAGATTTAGACGGTTTTCTAATGAGTAACAAACGACTTAACCGAGAAAACATAACACAAAAAGCAGCTAAATATTTATTCAATAGCAGGAGATAATTAACCTGTTATGGTGGGTGGTGCTTTGCGGTTTTTTAACTTTTATAGACTGTATAATTTATGAGTTTAACATATTACAGTGGACTATCTGGAAGAAAATCCTTTGGGGAACAGTCAAATATTTCTGCTAATTTATTGATATGCGAAAGATTATACTTGGCTCTGGATTTTGAACTCTCAATATCTCCAATAAAACCGATAGAAAGATTCAAAGCGTAAGACAACTCTTTTTGAGATATATTTTTCTCTAACCTCATTCGTCTTACTGCATCAATAACATACTGTTCTATTGGTTCTAAACTTGGATTGTCCATAAATAAATCATTTGGACAAAGTGAGTTAATGCCTAAAAAATATTCACTCGTACATATACGAGTGTTTGAAAAAATGTTGATATTTGTGTAAAAAAAATATTATGAAAACAAAAATGATTAAACAACTTATTACTGCATTAGTAATTTTTATGCTCTCAATTAGTTCTTACGGACAGGCATTCAGTAATTTTAGTAATGTGGAAGATTTATTCACACTACCAAAAAATAAAGTAGAAGAAATATTAATCAAAGAATACGGTTATCGATTAAAATCAAAAGATATAAAATCAGGTATTATTACTTATACTAAACAAAACTCTGTTTATAATTTTGCTGTTAATGTCAAATTCAATGGAGACCATCTTAAAATGATTGGTTGGGATGATACTATTAATAGTGGTCAGTTTATGGTGAATGATATTGGTAATAATTCGAGTTATAAAATTGATGAGTCTAAAACTGATGACTCTTTTGGAGTGTATAACTTGAAATCTCAAGATAAAAATTTAGTTGTAATCATCTTCAAAACTCTACCTAATACACAAAAAGGAATAATTGCATTTACTTTAAGTAAAATAGTTAGTAATAAAAAAAGAAAATAAGGGCTAATAAACGGCAATAAATAAGTGAATAATGAAAATGGAACTTAAAATAAAAAAAGGAATTTTGTTATATGTTAAACTGTCTGAATTGCCATATGTAAGAATAATGTCATAGGCGGGAAACTTGTGTAAATGCAACTTTAAAGTTACATTAGCATTTTAAAATGTTAATGTAATTTTTTTTGTGGATTTAATGTCGAAATTTTGATGAAATATTTTCGTTAAGTAATTTTTATTTAGGAACGATTAGCATTAAAAGGAGGCAAAAAAAAGTTACATATCTCTTATTAATGGTTAAGAAAGATATAAAATAAAAATAAAAACTTTAACTTAAATCATTGAAAAAGAATTCAGTAGTAAAATAAAAATTGAATACTAATATCCTTTTTTATGAATAACAATTCTCAATTATTAGAGTTAAAGAAAAAACTCAGTGAAGAAGCAAACAAAGAAAATTCAGATAATGATATAATATTAGGCATATCAAATGAAATCGCTAAAATAGATGATGATGAGAAAAACAAGATTCCTTTTAAAGTATCAGCAAGAACTGCACGATTAATCGGAAGAGAAAATATTGCAACTGCAAAAGGAGCAATTATTGAACTTGTAAAAAATGGTTATGATGCCGATAGCCCGGTTAGTATAGTATTTTTTGATAACCAATTTACTACCGTAAAAAAAGAAATTACTGTTGAATATTTTAATGAATTAATCGAAAAAGGAGTCTCTCCTGACTTACTTCTTTCTATTTATGAAAAAGAAGACAATGGTGAGTATATTTTGAAAGTCGATATTGAAGATGACAAAAAGGATGAATTCAAAAAAATAATTTCAAAATTCTCTACGCTATATATAATTGACTCAGGCGAAGGAATGACTCAAAACGTTATCAGAGATCATTGGATGACTATAGGAACTGATAATAAAGCTAATGATGTATTTACTAAATCAGGTAGAGTCAAGGCTGGTGCCAAAGGAATCGGAAGATTCGCTTTAGATAAATTAGGCAGTAATTGTGAAATGACAACGATTTTTAATCCTGAGAATCACAAAAAAGATACTACAAGGTTTGGAATTGAAACACAATTCAACGGATACAAATGGAAAGTAAATTGGGAAGATTTTGAAGGAGATTTTAAAACTATTGAAAAAGTTAATGCAGAACTAATTGGAATTTATGAAGATTCAATAAAAGAACAAATAATTTCTCACATAAAAGATCTTGATTTAACAAAAATTACTACTAATGTAGATTTTAAGTATGGAACAATTTTAAAAATCACAAATTTAAGAGATAATTGGGAAGATTATTTTGTTGAACAAGTTTATTCAGATTTAGAAGTTTTAGTACCACCAAAAGAAACTGGTGAATTTGAAATTTTCCTATTTAGTTCAGAAGAACCAAATAAATACGGTGAAGTATTAGGTTCTGTTTGTGATGATTTTGATTATAAGCTTGTTGCTGTAGCCGATGAAAACCAAAATGTAAACATAAAAATATTTCGTAATGAATATGATATAGATTTAATTCCAAATGATTTTTATCAAAGAGAGCCAATGAGTAATATTCCGTATCAAAAAAATGATTTTGTTAGAAAGAGTTGGGAGACTAATAAAACTTTTTCTCAATTATTAAAAGGATTTAAAGCTCTAGACGAAGATAATGTTTTTGATAATATTGGGATATTTGAATTTTCATTTTATTTTATGAAAAAAGCATATAATACCCCTGATGCAAATAGATTTTTTTATAGAAAATTTCAATCTAACAATAGAAAAGATTGGCTAGATAAGTTTGGGGGAATTAAACTATTTAGAGACAATTTTAGAGTTAGACCATACGGAGAAGTTAAGGATGTTGCATTTGATTGGCTAGGGTTAGGAAATAGAAAAGCTAATAGTCCTGCTGGTGTTGCGAAAGAAGAAGGAGGATACAGAGTTGAACCTGAAAATGTAGCTGGGGCTATTAAAATATCACGACTTACCAACGTTGATTTTGAAGATAAATCAAGTAGAGAAGGATTACAGGATAATAAAACGTTTCAGATTTTCAAGCAGCTTTTAGCTCAAATAATAAATGTTTTTGAGGAAGATAGGGCATATATTGCTCGAGAAATGAATGCTTATGACAATATGAGATATGGTCCTGAGAGAGATAGAAAAAAAGCTGAAGAGTTAGCAAAGAAAATACTTGCGGATAGTAGAGCAAAAAAAGAATCTGCAACTAATAAAAATTCTACTGACAGTAATAATTCTAATCAAGAGCAGAATCAAACTGATAATGAAAAAGAAATTCTTGCTGGTGAAATTGAGAGAAAAGAAGAAGAAATTGAAAAATTAAAAGAAGAACAAAAAGTCCTGAGAGGATTGGCTAGTAGTGGAATTGTTTTAGCTTCTTTTAGTCATGATTTAAGTAAATTAAATGATGTTTTAAGTTCAAGAACTGATAAGCTCAAAAGTTTGATTTCTGAAAAAATAGTTGAAAGTGATTATGAAGGAATAGAATCACGTAAAAATCCTTTTGCACAAATTGAAAGAATAAAAAAACAAGATTTGAAGCTTCAAAATTGGTTAAATTTTTCATTAGGAGCAACAAGAAAAGATAAAAGAAGGAGAAAACAATTATTTTTAAAAACATATTTTTCAGATTTAAAAAATGATTGGACGACAGTATTGGAAAATAGAGCAATCGAATTAGATATATCTAATATTGAAGATTTAGATTTGCGTGTTTTTGAAATAGACATTGATAGTATTTTCAATAACTTATTAGTTAACTCAATAGACGCTTTTAATATTTCAAAGGAAAATAGACCAAGAAATGTCACTGTCAGTGTTATATCTAATACTAAAGAAATAATAATTGATTACATTGATAATGGTCCAGGTATATCCAGTGATATAGAAAACCCAGACAAAATATTTGAACCTCTTTTTACAACTAGGAGAAATCCTTATACAGGAGAAGAAGAAGGAACAGGTTTAGGGATGTGGTTAATAAAATCAATTGTTGAAGAAAATGATGGAATTGTAAAAATATTATATCCAGAAATAGGATTTGGTTTAAGAATAATGTTTCCCGTAAAATATAAAAGATAAAAAATAAAATTATGTATAGAATTCTTTTCATAGATGAAGAAGAAGAAACGTTTGAGTATTTCAATGATTATGTTGACAATTCTTCAACTAAAGACCAAATTGAAGTGATCACTTTGTTTCCACTTGAAAGTAAAGAAGATACAATTGAAACGATTTTTAAGATAAATCCTGATGCAATAATAACTGATTTTATGTTAAATGATATTAAATCAGATATTACTTATAATGTCCCCTACAATGGTGTCGAATTAATGGAGAGTTTATTGGAAATTAGAGAAGATTTTCCCTTTTTTGTATTAACTTCATTTGATGATGTGGCAGTCAGTCAAAGTGACGATGTGAATAAAATTTATATTAAAAATATATTACATAATAACAAGGAAGAAAGTAAAGCAAAAGCAAAGTTTTTAGATAGGGTAATAAACCAAATTGTTCATTATAAATCAAAATTACAAAACTCTCAAAAAGAACTTTTAGAATTAATAGAATTAAGGAATTCGGGAAAAGCTACAATCGGTGATGAAGAGAGAATAATAGTTTTAGACCATTTTCTAGAAAGTTCAATTGATAAAAGAAGTTCAATTCCAGAGAAGTATAAAACTTTGTCAAACTTTGATAGATTAGGACAATTGCTAGATAAAGTTGATATATTATTAAATAAAGTTGACAATAGTGATGGCAAATAATTTTAGAAATATAATACCTAAAAGAACTTGCGTAAAAAAATATGCAGCTTATGGGAGTTACAAAAAATATATTTCCGCTGATTTCAACAGAAGATGCGGATATACAGATTGTTCAGATTTTTGGTTTGGAGGGTCCAATACTTTTCATATAGACCATTTTAAACCTTGGAAGAAAAACCCTCATTTAAAAACTGAGTATTCAAATTTAGTATATTGTTGCTCATATGTTAATATTTTAAAATCTGATGATGAAGGAGATTATTTAGATCCTTGTGATGCTGATTTTAATCAACATTTTGAGAGAGATTCAGTTGGTAATATTATCGCTAAAACACATTCTAAAGAAGCTAATTACATGTACAATCAGCTTAAACTATACATGAAACGTTATCAGATTATTTGGATGTTAGATGAAATCTTAATAAAATTAAAAAAAATAGAAATAGCAATTAAAGACCCTAAAAACATTACATTAAAAATAGATTTACATTTTGTTCATAGTGAATTAAGTATGGAAATGACTGACTATATAGAATATTTAAGATTAAATCAATAAATATTTTAATGAAACAGCACGTTTTCAAGTTTTTAAAGTCATATTCAACTCAACCAGAAGAAGTTGACAGACTTATTATATCTGCATTTATAGCTAAAAACAATCTCAATGTTAATCATAATAAAATATTAAAATCTTTTATTATTGACTATGAAAATAAAGATGAATACAACATACTCTGTGAATTTAATAAAATAATAGATAATTCAACCAGCGAATTTAATTTTGAAGCCTTAATTGAATTATTTGAGTTTGTTATTTCTCCTGCAGATAGAATAATAAATGGAGCTATCTATACACCTTTAGATATTAGAGAATATATAATTAGTCAAGCTTTTTTAATCAATCAAGGAAATTATTATGAATACAAAATAGCAGATATTTCATGTGGATGTGGAGGTTTTTTATTTAATATTGCAAAAAAACTGAAAACCGAGACTGAGTTAACTTATTCTGAAATTTTCGCTAATAATATTTTTGGCTTGGATATACAGACATATTCAATAACAAGAACTAAATTATTATTATCACTCCTTGCATTATATGAAGGAGAGGATATTGAAGAATTTGATTTTAATTTGCATGTAAATGATGCTTTATTGTTCAATTGGAATTCAGTAATTGAAAACTTCAATGGTTTTAATATAATTGTGGGAAATCCTCCTTATGTAAGATTAAGAAATTTAGGGGATGACACTAAAAAACTTTTAAAAAATTGGGAAGTTTGTAAAACTGGTTTAATAGACTTATATATTCCATTTTTTCAAATAGGCTTGGAAAATATAGCCATAAATGGTGTCTTAGGATATATAACGATGAATAGCTTTTTTAAGAGTCTAAATGGAAGAGCATTAAGAAATTATTTCCAAAGAAAAAGTTTAGCTTTTAAAATTATTGATTTTGGTTCAGACCAAATTTTTAAATCGAAAAACACATACACTTGTATTTGTCTTATTCAGAATAACAATCAGGACTATATTGAGTATGTTCGAACAGATAAAATACATTTAGAAGATAATCACTACTTCAATCAAATCCAATATCAAGGATTAGATTCAAAAAAAGGTTGGAATTTACAATCAAATAAAATAATTTCAAAAATTGAATCAACAGGAATACCTTTTGGAGAAATATACAAAACAAGGCATGGCATTGCTACACTAAAAAATAACATTTACATATTTAAACCTGTAGAAGAGGATGAAGATTTTTATTATTTACAAAATGGAAATACATTTAAAATAGAGAAAGAGATATGTAAAGACGTTGTTAATTCAAATAGACTAACAAATGAAACTTCAATTCATAGAATAAAAGAGAAAATCATCTTCCCTTATAATAATGAGATAAAACCTAAATTAATTGAAGAAGAAGAACTTCAATCTTTATATCCTTATGCATTCGAATATTTAAATCAAAAAAAATATATTTTAGACAAAAGAGATAAAGGAAAAGGGAAATATCAAAAATGGTTTGCTTTTGGGCGCACTCAATCACTTGAAAAAGTTGAAAACAAACTATTTTTTCCGAAAATATCTAATAGTCCTCCTAATTGCATTTTAGAAGTAGATGAAAATTTATTATATTATAATGGACAGGCAATAATTGGTCATACACAAGAAGAAATGATGCTAATTAAAAAGATAATGGAATCTCGACTTTTTTGGTATTACATTACAAATACAAGCAAACCTTATACTTCTAATTATTATTCATTAAATGGTAATTACATAAATAATTTTGGAATATGTGATTTAAACGATACTGAAATAGAATTCATTTTAAATGAAAATAACAAAGAAGTTTTAAATGCTTTCTTTGAGAATAAATACGAAATCTCCTTTTAGTTTTTGATAAAAAAAACTTACTTATTTACTAATTAGGATACTATAATTCAATAAACCCGCTAAAACAAAGAAATTACATATTCTGCATCGGGAAGTAAAATTAAAAAAAGTATTTAAAACATTGACAATCAATATTTAATAGTATTTTAAATATAATAAGATTTTTTTGACTAAATTAGCAATAGTTAATAATTAAATATTTAGTATCATGAAAACTCCTCTTC
>JACMQJ010000707.1 GCA_014377055.1 Candidatus Sericytochromatia bacterium | reverse complement strand
TCTGCCATATATGCTTTTAAAACCAAATGAAGTTCAATTTATTGAGCTTGAAGAAGATTTACAGGACAATGACCTATTAGAAGAAGATTCTGAAACTGGTGTCATAGCTGGAAAGCCTGTTTTAATAGGCGGTAATGATGCTCCCATATATCTTGACTTTGACCTTGATTTTTTGGATACCCCAACCTTTGAGCAAGAAGATGAAGAAATAACCTTTGCCAATGAAATTATTGTTATTGGTGGTGATTATGTACAAAAAAGATATTATTCTGACGATAATGAATCTGAATCTTTAGATCAATCGCTTGATTATAATTCAAGCTTAGATCTTGATGAAGATCTTTATAGTCTTGATTCAGAATTTGATTTGGATAAGCAGGATGATTTTTACTTAGAGCCTGATTTTGCTGATGAAACAGAAATCGAAAAAGAAATAAAAATAGGTAAAACAGCGGGTAACTGGGACAAACTAAAACATGCTACTCTAATGGGTAAAGTTGATGACCAATTACTTAGCAAAATAAAAGAATATCGTGAAAATATTCATGAGATGTCACAAGAAAAGCTTTCTACAATAGCCTCAGGCGAAAGCAGGGATAGACTTTTGATGGAGGCTTCTCAATTTGCTGATGATTTAGAACCTACAAAAGATATTAATCAAATAATTTCAAAAGTTGATAGCAAAATAACTGATTTAGTAAAAAAATATAGTGATATTCAACTTAAATCTCTTAGCAAAGATAGAAATAAAATGTTAAAAGATGTCGAGTTTGAAGTTGAAGGAATAATTTCACAACAAATAGATGCTATCAAATCAGATGCAGAAGAACATATTGATGAAACAGTTCAATACTATAAAAAGAAATTAGAAGGTGATAATCAATTATTAAGTACAGCTAATAATATTATTGCTAGACGTGAGCAAATTCTTGATGAAGCTTACGAAAAAAGTCTGGCTGTAGTTGAAGAAGCCGAAGACAAGTCAGCCGCAATCATTGAACAATCAGCACATGCACATGAGGCTGCTGAAAATATTATCGCTGAATTTGAACTGAAAGGTGAAGAGTTAAAGCAAGAAGCCGAAGTTGAGTCTGAAAGAATTTTGGCGGATGCAAATGTTGAATCAGCTCGTATTATTCAAGCTGCTGAGGATCAACATCAGGATATAGTTGATGCAGCAACCCAAGACGGTTTTAGTGTTGGGTATCAAGAAGGCAAAGAAGAAGCGATTAAAGAAAATTCAGAGTTACTAAGAGAAGCAACTAACGCACTTAACAAATTACATGCAGCTTTCCCTATTGCTGTTAAGCAGAATGAAGAAAAGTTGACCAAAATTGCTTATCAAATATCCGAATCTGTACTTGGTGAAAAAATGGATGAGAAATTAGAATTAACACAAAAAGTTCTTAATTCATCAATTAGACAGGTTAGTAATCTTAATAATGTTAAAATTAAAGTTAATCCATCTGACTTAGATGCTATTTTGACTAAACAAGAATACTTTAAATCAGTTATACCTGACGTACAAGAATTTATTATACTTGGAGATAATAATATTGCTAAGGGTGGATGTATCATTCTAACCAAATCTGACGAAATTGATATTTCAATTAATACTCAATTATCTATTTTGGAAGCTGTATTTAATGATGTCTTAGCTGAACAAAATAATGAGTATCAACAAGATTATTAATATCTTAAATTAAGAGAGCGTATGCAATACACTCCTGTATCAAGATTATTCTATTAAATATTGGTATAACAACTTATCTATACTTTTAACTAATAAAAAGTCATTTTTTAGCTCTAATATTCTAGGATGAGAATCTGTACAAATTATTTTCTGAAAATAATTTGTATCTTTAATTTTTTGTAATGAATTAGCTGGAAAAATACCATGTGTTGCAACAGCAGATACTTTTGTAGCACCAGCATCAAGATAAGCCTTTGCGGCATTAATCAAGGAGCTACCTGTACGAATCATATCATCATAAATAACAGCATGTTTTCCTTCAACATGTGCATTAATAGCTGAAACTTTTGTTTCTTCCCCACTTAGTCTTTTTTTGTAAATAAATGAAGGGGTAACACCTATATCAAAAGCCAAAGATTCAACCCACTTAGCACGTCCTGCATCAGTACTTGCTAATACAAAATCATCTTCTCCAGCAACAGTTTTTATAGCATCAATAATGACATCTTTGGCGTATAGATGAATGGCTCTAATTGATCCTTCAAAATAATGAGGAATGCCCTCAGAATGTAAATCAACTAAAACTATTCTATTGCCTTCTGAGGCTTGTGGAATTGATGAAAAAAGTCTTGCCCTTGTCTTGGCTTTTACAACTTCTCCATCTTTTATAGCTCTCTCCATAGTCGAATATCCATAGTAAGGTACAATTAAAGTTAATGTTTTTGCACCATATTTAACCATTGCACAAGATAAGTCATATATCTGTAACGTATTACTATCAGATGTTGTACCGCCAATTAAAACAATATCCCTATCAACCACTTTTGAGGTTATTCTTTGATAAAGTTCACCATCAGGAAATAATTTATTTTCAATATTACCTATCTCAAAATTGCCCAATTCGCAAATTGAATCTTTTAAATATTTGTATTGATCAGTTGAAAAAATTAGTGGATCATGTATTTTCATATATATTTAATATTCATTTCAGATAATATTTAAAACTTATCTTTTAGTTATTTCAAGAATAATATTTTGTATGAGATTCTTTTTTATTTCGTTATATACTTCATTTCTATGGACTGATATTTCTCTTGGCGCTTTGATCCCAAGTTTGACATTTCCTTCTTTAATTTCTAAGATGACTATCTCTATATTATCACCGATCATCAGGCTCTCATTTGATTTTCTACTTAATACAAGCATATTGAATTTGCCCTCACGAATTATGAGTTCTAAAATTTATTTATTTGATTCTAACATACATTGCAATTTTTTACAAAGGTTAAAAATAATTTACTTTAG
>JACMQJ010000706.1 GCA_014377055.1 Candidatus Sericytochromatia bacterium | reverse complement strand
CTTAAAAGAGTTTTGGCCTTATTATCTTAGCGAACATAAAAATAGTCTAAATAAGATTTTACATTTTGTTGGCACAGCTTGTTCTTTGTATTGGATAATAATGTCTATAGTAAAAAAGAAACCATCTAATATTTTATTAGCATTATTTAATGGTTATGGTTTTGCTTGGATAGGTCATTTTTTGGTAGAAAAGAACAGACCCGCAACTTTTAAGTACCCTATAAAATCTTTTGTTAGCGATTTTTTGATGTTTGGAGCGATTATTATAGGTAAAGTCAAAATAAAAGAATAAGCCTCACAAATAACAAAAAAAGAGTTAGGATAAATTTATGGATAAGCGATGATGCCATATCAAACTGGATTTGTAGAACAGATACTCGTAACTATTATTCAGATGCCTCAATAGAACTTTGTTTAACATTAATGTCAGTTTATCACTTAAATTTAAGAAGTGTTTAAGGTTTTATTGAGTCAGTATTTGAGCTTTCAGTAATAAGTTTAGAAGTTCCAGATTTTTCAACTATTTGTCGTAAGCGTAAAACAATCAAATGTGTTTTGGGTTCAGTTAAATCTTCAGGAGAATTATACTTCTCGTTTATTAGAATATCAAACTAATGACATTATTATTAGATGTAAAATACTGAATAAAATGTTTCAGGACTGTGAACCTATTTCTGTTAAAATTAATTAAGAAGAACACAACTTAATATCATATCTCTTAAATTTTAAAATTATGCAACAAAGCCCTTGTTATATATTGATTAGATTGTTATAATAACATTTCCAAAAATTATAGATTAAAGGTCATACAAGTGAAAATAAAATTATTTAGCTCATTATTGTGTAGTTTACTATCTGTTTCTTATCCTAGTATCTCTTATGCTCAAGAAATAAATCTGACTGATGTTTCTGTTAATCATTGGGCTTACAGTGCTTTAGAAAAAGTGATTAAAAAATATAATTTTAAGATAGGTTATCCTGATAATACTTTTAGAGGAAATAAAAATATTACCCGTTATGAAGTTGCTTCACTATTAGCTCAAGTTCTTGAAAAATCAGATAGCAAATCTATGTCTGGAGACGATTTAAGAGTAATTAAAGAAATGGTTGAAAAATATAGCCTTGATTTGGAGATTTATAAAGAAACAATTAAAGAAAAAATAGAGTTAATCGAAGATAGAATGGATATTCTTGATGCTATGACTGATAAGCAAGCTGCTATTTTTGGAGATTTTATGGACAGTTTTCCTTTTATAATTAAAGGTGATGTTGCTTTTCGTTATCAATTAATTACACAGCAACCTGGACAAGATTTCAAAAATCAAGTTCCACAAGCAAGATTTAGCTTAAGTTTGGAGAGTAGAGAAAATCAACCTATAGGTTATGGTGTAAAAATATTAAGTGGTGGGATAAACAAAATAACTAATAAATGGTGGAAGCTTGCTGATTTTAACGCAGGTATACCAATTAATGTAGATAGATTATTTATCAGTTATAAGCCAGCTAACTTTTTTGAATTTACAATCGGTAAATTTAAAGATCCTTTTGCTAATACTGAGATTTACATGGATGAAGAAATTAGCCCACAAGGTGCATTACAAACATTTAAATTTAATGATTTATCAGAAGTATTTAAAGAAGTATCATTTACAGCAGGTGAATATATAGTCAATATGGATAAAGATTTTGGTAATACCTTTTCACTTAATGGTAGTGCCGAATTAAAAATGAATTTTACTGATTTTGTAGGTGTAAATCTAAAAGGTGGTTATTATAATTATATTGATGCTAACAATATTGCTAAAGCTAATATAGCACCTGAACCTGTTGTATCTCCTACAACTGCAACATTTACACCAAGAATAACTGGTAACATAAATTCTAATACACTTGATAGTACTGGAAACTATAAAGCAAACTTTAATATATTTAATGGCTTTGCTAAAGTAATCTTTAGAATTAATGATAGAT
>JACMQJ010000705.1 GCA_014377055.1 Candidatus Sericytochromatia bacterium | reverse complement strand
ATTTTTGATGCTTGTGCCAAATAGACTTCCTGCTTCTTTGACAGCTTCGCTGATAATTAAAGCATTGGTTTGACCAACGATAGGCAATGTTATAATATAAGCAGCAAAAGTTAAGAAGCCTCCAGTACCAACATTTATTGTGACTGGTTTTTGAGATAATGGATCATTAATTGTTATTGGTTGATTACATGTTATGGTTGAGCTTTGGCTAATAAGTGGGAAATAGCCCATCATATCAATTTGTGCATTTGGTAAGTTTTTACGAGCATCCTCAAGTAATAAATTAACATTATTATCATTATTGTTACAGTCAGAAAAATCATTTTTATCTTCATTAAAACAAAAAGCATTATTAATCAAAACTCTTAATTTTTTGTGATTACGATCTTGAGATGTCAAAACCTCAATAACTTTTTTAGCTATAGCTCCTATATTAAGCTTTGATTGGGTTGTAATAGTTGAATTTTGTATATCAACTCCATGTGCTTGTATCTCAGGATCGAGAGATAAAGTATTAACTTTAGGATCATTTTTATTAACAATATTAGGATTAAAGCCCAAAACTATAGTACTAGGGCCAACATTATTAATACCTCCATCCATAACTAAAAGATGTATCCTTTTTGGGTCAATTGGTTTTTCAACTCTCTGATTGCCCTCATAAGGTTTATAATCTTTTAATAGTCTAACAAATTGAGCATTAATTGTTGGGCTTGAATCAGCAATCTCAGGATCAATATCTATTCCCTTATTATTATCTTTTGCTCCAAATTCAGAGCCTGATCTTGAATAATTATCAATTCGTACTATTTCACCTTTATCATTAGTAATTTTATTAACAATTTTGGTAAACATTTTATCCTCTGTTTTTAGACCTTGTCCCCACATAACCGAATCACCAATAACAGCAATATGTATAGGACTTTTTACCAATTCTAACCAATCATCCAAAGTTTGATTGATTTTACTCTTTATATGGAGTTGCAATCTATTGGTATTTGGCTTAAAAGATTCTATAAGAGATGATTCTATCAAAAAATTATATTGTACTTGGTTTGCAACTGGATTATTTGTATCTTGCCAATAAACAATCTTATTTTGTATTATTTTTTGGGCTACATCTTGAGAAAATATTGCGGCACCATTTTTATCTCCAGTAGATTTTAATGATTCTTGACCCATAATCACTAATTCTTGGCTGTTTGGTTGATTTATTTTTAAGGAGTTAATACTATTATTATTTTTTAGTAAACTAAGTACTAAATCAGCTAAATTTGCTTTTGCTTGTATGCTAAAAGAGTAATAATTTATATTTTTACCATTTAAACTATATTTAAGAATATTATCCAACTCGACAATATGATTTTTACCATTATTATCATGCTCTTTTGCCAATATGCCTTGACTTTGATAACCATTACCTGATAGAGCTGTAAAACCAAAATCTTTTATTTCATTAACTGTATTTGGTGGTACAGCAATATTAGTATCAGATTTATTTACATTTTTACCACATGAACTACAAAACAATAGAAGCGATAATATTGTTGTTTTTAAAAGTTTTTTTGACATATATAAAAATTAAAAAAAATACTTATTTAATTCTACATTATCATCAATAAAAAATACTATTTTAACTTTAAATATATTATTATATACTCAAGTAAAATTGGGTTACAGTTTTTTAACTAAACAAGTGTTTGTAAACCCTTGTTCAAAGACATAGGTACTTTGCAAACCAGTTTCGAACAATTATAAATTCTAAAGAATTGTTATATGGTACGCAAATATTTATACTTTACCATATTCAGGCAAACAAAGATTTTATGCAGGTATTATAGATTTTAAATTTCCAATGTTATTTTCTGGATATGCTGAGGTTTGTGAATGGTATGATAATCAAGATGAAAAACTTAAAATATCTGTCTGTGTAAAAAATAAATTTTGGTTTGATCTATTTGGCTATCAAGGCTAATTTGATGTTGATTCAAAAGCTGATATACCAATAGATATCTTACCATCTAGAGAAAAAAATAGATTAGTAGCTTCTGGAATCTATCTTTACTTTTCCTCTAAAAATCCAATAAACAGCACCTGTGTAACTTAAAACAGATGGTAAACCAATACAAGCAACTATCAAAATAATAGATAGTGTTTTGTGCGATGAGGCAGAGTTATAAATATTCAAATTATAAAGACTATTAACGCTTGATAATACAAGATTTGGAAATACACCTATACCAACAATTCCCATTAATGCCGCAATACTGATACTTGAAGACAAAAAAGCATAAAAGTCTTCGCCTTTACTTATTTGTCTTGGTATATTAGCTATGGCCAACATATTTAATATTGCGATAAAAAAAAGAATTGGATGATTTTTAAAAGGCAATGCCAAATGTGGATAATAAATAAGAGTAGCCATTGTTGTCGTTATATAACAAATAACAAAGAATATAATGGAGTTATTAACCCAGCCTCTTATTTTTTTGTGCATTTCATTTTCTGTTTTCATAACCACATAAATTGACCCATGCATCATAAATAACGCAACAGTCGTAATACCTAGTAATATGGAATAAGGGTTGAGTAAATTAATAATGCCACCAATATATTCTTTTTCTACATTTATTGGTACACCAATAATGACATTAGCCAAAGACATACCAAAAAGAAAAGCGATAAATATACTTGATAAACTAAAGGCAATATCCCACATCTTTCTCCATGTCGTTGATGGATGCTTACTCCTAAACTCTATTGCTACAGCCCGAAAAATTAAAGACACCAAAATTAGCATGATAATCGGATAAAACCCAGAAAAAACGGTTGCATACACATCAGGAAATGCTGCAAACATTACACCTCCACTAACAACTAACCAAACCTCATTACCATCCCAAACAGGACCAATAGAATTTAGCATTATTCTTCTTTCATCATCTGTTTTTGTAAAAAGATGCAAAGCCCCTACTCCAAGATCAAAACCATCTAAAATAGCGTATCCTGATAAAACTAGTCCTAAAATAAGAAACCAAATTATATTTAAATCAAAACTCATTGTTTTTATCTCCTAGTTTTCTTCTACTTGATGAAATAGTTGTTTTTGACTTTGATATGTAGGATTATCGTCTTTATGTGCTTCATCCTCTGGGCCATGTTTAATTTTTTCATTAAGTAAAAATATAAACAAAGCAAAAAGTAAAGCATAAACAAAACTAAATAATATCATAGAAAAGATTATATGATTTGCTGTTACTGCCTTTGATAATCCTTCTGAAGTTTTTAATAATCCATAAACTATCCATGGTTGTCTACCAACTTCGGCTGTAAACCATCCAGCTTGGTTGGCAATCTGAGGTCCTAATACGGACAAAGTAAGCAAAAATAACATTGGCTTATTGCTAAACAAAATACCTTTCCACATCATGAATAAAGCTAATAAGCTTAAGCCAATTAATGCTCCTCCAATAGCTATCATAATATGATATGTTTGAAAGACAAAGTTAACAGGTGGTCTTTCATCTTCTTTAATATCATTCATTCCTTTAATTGGAGTATTAAAATTTCCTGAAACCATAAAGCTCAATAACTTTGGTATTGCAATACCTATGGTTGTTTTTTCCTTGCTATTTGTCCAGCCAAATAAATAAAGACTTGCTGGACCTGTTTCATAATGAGCTTCCATAGCTGCTAACTTAGCTGGTTGAAATTGACTGACTGCCAATGCTGCGGTATGACCTGAAACAAGTTGGAACATTGAAGCCGAAAAAGCATAAATTAAAGCTATCTTTAATGATTTTTTTGCTAAATTAACATGCTTGTTTGTGAGTAGATAAAAAGCTGTAACACTGACAATTAAGTAAGACCCACACATAAAAGCCCCACCAAGCGTATGAAATAATCTTTCAACGGATGTTGGATTAAAAATCATTGCCCAGAAGTCAGTTATCTCAGCCCTTGCCATAGCGCCATGCTTTACTATTTTGTAGCCAGCTGGTGTTTGCATCCAAGAGTTAGCAATAACAATCCATACAGCACTAAATATAGATCCTGCTGAAACCATAACAGTTGATAAAAAATGAACTTTGGGGCTAACTCTATCCCAACCAAAAACTAATATTGCTAAAAATCCAGATTCTAAGAAAAAGGCAAATATACCCTCAGATGCCAAAGCACTGCCAAAAACATCACCAACGAATCGAGAATAAGTTGACCAATTTGTACCAAATTCAAACTCCATAACAATACCAGTAGCAACACCTATGGCAAATGTTAGAGCAAATATTTTTACCCAAAATTTTGTTAGCTTTTCATAGTCTTTATCACCTGTTTTTAGATAAATACCTTCCAACATAACCAAAAACAGTCCTATTCCGATGCTCAAAGGTGGGTATATATAATGAAAAGCAATTGTAAATGCAAATTGTAATCTTGCTAAAGTTTCTACTGTCATAATTCGCTTACCTAAAAAAACTTATCAATGTTTTTAAATTATTTAATAATTATTCACTACCAGTAATTATTGAGCAAGTATTAAATGTTATTTGATTCTTTAAGCTCTCTTTAATAAAAGTAAAACTAACATTAATAACTATCAGTTTTACTTGCTATCTTATTTCCAACATCCAGTTATAGGATCCGCACTTGAGCTTGCACCAGCATAAGGAAGTTTAAATATATCTTCGACAGTTCTTAAAACATTATAATGAGTAATTTT
>JACMQJ010000020.1 GCA_014377055.1 Candidatus Sericytochromatia bacterium | reverse complement strand
GACATTCCATCAGGAACATTATCAAAACTTTTAACTTCACAACAGGCAAAAGTATTATATGGATCAGTGTAATCACCTTCATAGTCTATATATAAAGATAATACATCCTCATTAACTTTATTTGGTATATCATCGGCTATACCATCCATATAAAATCGTTCCCACAACTCTTTTAGAGCTAATGCTGTTTGATTATTTTCAGTTTCAGTTCTGATAGATATTCCTATCACCTTAAATTCTGGCTTAGTAACTACTTCGTATTTCATTTGAAATTTTGCCTTAATAAAAATATCCAAGATTAATAATAGAATAAAAATACAACTCAGGCAAATATTTATAAACCCAATACATTAAATATAAATTATGTTACAGATGGTTTTCATTAAAAATCTATTCATTTTTTATCTGCATAATTTGTGAAATCTATTTAATCCGTCATAATAAGTGCTAAAATATTATTAATAAGCTTAAAATAACAGAAAGGATTTCTACATAGAATGTTTTTTAGCAGGCATTCTTCTAAAATAAATGATAGTAAAATAGCTCTTGATAGTCGAATTGAGGTTCATGATAAATCTCAATTTGAAGTAAAGTTTGACTATAATTTTTTAAATACTACATCAAAAGAAGAAAAGTATAGACGTAAAAAATATTCTATAGAAGCATATTTTTTTATACCAAAAAATGTTGGTGTTTCTTCAATAAATTATACAAAAAGTCAATTTTATAATGATTTACATGCCTATATTAGATTTCAAACTCCTGATATGAACTTTAATGAGGTTAATGATGATAATAATATTCATTCACCATTAAGAATATTAAAAACTAATCTCGAAAAATTAAAAGTGATGAATAGTGAGGAGCTTGACAATATATCTATCACAGAGGCAAAACTCTTTGGTTGTCTAATCAATGGCTTTTTAAAAGAGGGAACAAAACAAATAAAAAGGTTAATTAATCAAGCAACGTACTATAAAAATATTGCTAATTCTCAAGGCTTTCTCAATTTAATTGAAAAAGAAATTAAAACATTTATCAATGACACTTTAGCTATTTACGATAAATATCGTGCTATCAGAAGAGAATATGAAAAATTAGAGTCATTAATTAATCAAAATATAATTATTAATTTAAAACTTGTCGATGAATATAATACTTATCGACTAGAAAATTCTTTTGCTGTTATTCATAATGAGATTGAAACCTTAACCAATCTAAAAGATATAGATTTTAAAAATGTTTTAGATTTTATAAAAGATGTTGCTTCTAATGAAAGTAAATATCGAATTGAACAAAATTTTATCTTTTTTAAAAATTCAACCAGTGTTAATTATGAATATTTTTCTTATAGATTTAGTGCAATCAAAAAACATATTTTCCAAGTTTTGTATCTTGATATAAGACATATAAAAAATGAAAAAAAATATAAAAATATGACTGCTGCTTTAGGCGCTGGACTAGCTGCACTAATGTATATGCCTGCTCAATGGATGATTACATCAAAATCTCAAACTGGTCTGTCTGTTCTTTTTATGATCATCATTGCCTATACATTTAAAGATCGATTAAAAGAATTTTCGAGAGAATTTTTATTTGATAAAATTTTAAATAGATTTCATAAATATTTTCCTGATAATGAGTTATTTATCCAAGACTATACTCAAGATAATGGTAAAAAAAGCATTATAGGTAAATGTAGAGAATATATGAAATTTTTAAACAAAGATAGTGTCGAAAAAGATATTACCAAACTCCGTAATCTTAATCATATTGTTGATATAGATGAAGAAAAATACGAAGAAGTAATATATTACAGAAAAGAAGTAAGACTTAGCTCCAAAAGGATTGCAAATTCACATCATAGAAGAACAAATATTAAAGATATAATACGCTTTAATATTAATGAGTTTCTGGCTAAATTGGATAATCCAACAGGTAAAATTAATTTTTATGATATAGAAAAAAATATTTTTTCTAGCCTAAAAGCCCCCAAAGTTTATCATCTAAATATAATTTTCAAATACAAAATAGGCGATTATAATGAGCCTAGCTATCAAAGAATTAGAGTCGTCTTGGATAAGAATGGTATAGTTAGACTAGAAGAGGTAATACCAAGATCAAAATTTTCTTTGGGTATGGGTAAGTTAATAGAAGAAAAAATGGAAGAAGAAATACTTTCATACAATTTTGATCCAGAAAATGAAAGCATAATTAATTAGAGTTAATTAAATAAAACAAGTAAATAATATACACTTTTTATGTGTTTTATTATCTATACCACTTATTTAGGGCATGTAGTTAAACATCCCTACGCTAGAATTGGTAAACATTATATCATTTTTAATCTTTTAACTTAACACCTATGGTGCTTCAGCTAATTGTCTTATTCTGGATAAAGAAGAATACTCTTTTTCTACACCCTACATTGTAAGTAAATTTAAATTTATGAACTCAAATATATTTAGTCTTATATTTTTAGCTCATATTAATACAAATATTTGGTTCTTCATCTATTAAAAAGGAATAAATACAATTAATATTATCGTATTCAACAATATTTTTATTAATCATAATATTTTGATAATTTATATTTGTATGAACATAAACTAACCATTTTTTGATAGTTGTTTGATAACTTCCTTCGTGATGAGCCATAACAATTTGCAAATTATTATCTGTTAATTCTAAGACTATTTTTCTAACTAAATAATCGCCATTTACATAGTTATAAGTGTGTAAATCATCTTCATAAAAAATACTTTCTGAGTTTGCACCATCATATATATGTAGATCTATTTTTTCTAAAATATTTTGTTGTGCATAATCTTGAGATTCTCTCATCGCAATGACCGCACCAGCTTTAACAAATACAGGTAATCTAGTTCTACCACTTTCTGAAATAATTATTTGTTTTCCTTGATGACTTAGACTTGAATCAAACTCATACCAAAGACCTTGTGGAAGATAAACTTTAGTAAAATCCTGATTGACCTTAGCTGCAACGATCATTAAATAATCACCAAAATAATATTGGTATTGATAACCTTCCTGATATGTTGTTTCATCAAATTGATCGTACCAAAATAATGGTTTAACAACTGGTGTACCATATTTATGAGATTGATAAAAAGCTGAATAAATGTAAGGAAGAAGTTGATAACGCTTATTAATCATTTCTCTAACATTATATTCAACATCCTCACCATAAGACCAAGGCTCTTGAGATCTACTATTAACTATTGTGTGAGTCCTAAAAAAAGGAGTAAATACCCCTAATTGTATCCATCTTTCAAATAATTCTTTGGTAGGCTCGCCATTAAAGCCGCCGACATCAGGACCAACAAATGAAACACCTGATAAATTAAGCCCTTGAACCATTACAGCCCCTTGCCTATAATCATCCTCAGTAGAAGAATTATCACCAGTCCAAACTGACGAATACCTTTGCACACCTGCATAACCTGCTCTAGTTATAATAAAAGGTCTCTCACCATTTAGAGATTTTTTAGCTCCTTCATAACTCGCTCTTGCCATCTGCATACCATAAATATTATGTGCAGCTTTATGATTTTTTTTTAAACCTTCATAGTTAAATTCAACAATATCAGGAAATGATTGTCCCCATACAGCAGGTTCATTCATGTCATTCCAAAAACCTTTGATACCCACGTCAGTCATGCCTTTGATTAGATTCCACCACCATGTTCTAGCTGTAGATTTTGTAAAGTCAGGAAAGTATGAGTAACCTGCCCAAACTTCACCTTGATACATTTCTCCGTCAGGATATTTAACAAAATGATCATTGGCAATTCCTTCTTTGGCTACAAAATAGGATTCTTCAGCCTTAATACCAGGATCTATTATCGTTACAACTTTTACACCTAATTCATTTAGTTTTTTTGTCATTTTTTTTGGATCAGGAAAACTTTTTGGGCTCCATTGAAAAACTTTATAATTATCCATCCAATCAATATCAAGATAAATTACATCAAGGGGTATTTTTTTATTACGAAAAGTTGAAACTATATCTTCAACAAAAGTATCAGGATAATAACCCCAACGGCATTGTTGATAACCTAGCGACCATATAGGAGGCAACTCCATCCTTCCAGTTAATTCAGTATATCTTTCAACAACTTTTGCAACTTGAGGACCATAAAAAAAATAATAATTAAGCTCACCATATTTTGCACCAAAACTATAATATCTTTCTTGTGATGCTCCTAGATTAAAAAAAGTTTCATAAGTATTATCCAAAAAATATCCATAGGCTTTGTCTTTTCTCATACCAATAAAAAATGGAATTGAAACATAGAGAGGATCTTGTCTAATACCATAAGCAGGAAAATCTGTATTCCACATCTTATAAGATTCACCTCTTTTATCAAGGTTTCCTACTTTTTCACCAAGACCAAAAAACTTTTCTGTATTATCAAGTGTTTTATATACTTGGATTTCAGTTCCTGAATAAGAGATACCAAAAGGAGCAAAGTCTTCACTGATAACATTATTATCTTGATCAATAAATGAAATTCTAAGAGGATTTTTATTAACAATAATATTTAATTTTTTGGTACTAAAAACATAAGAATTAGGATCTTCTGAAAATTGGAAGTCAACAAACCAGTCATCTTTGATCACAGCATAAGAAAAATCTGTTTCAAAAAAGCTATTTTGTGTAAATCTAATTCTTACAAGATCGTCAGCTAAAATATATAATTTAAGTAATCCTTGGGAAGTTTTAAACTCTGCACCATTTTCTGTTTTGATTATTTTTTCAATATTACCGATAAATTTGTATTCCATTTTTCACCTTAGTATAAAAAATTAAAATTAAATCTAACACAAAAATAATTTTGTGTTGAATAGTTATAAAAATATAATTATAATACGTTGGATATAGACTTATCGTAACTATATTAGAATTATTATAGTTGGTATAAATCAATTTGCTTTAAAT
>JACMQJ010000704.1 GCA_014377055.1 Candidatus Sericytochromatia bacterium | reverse complement strand
ATTTAAATGTTGAGAAACAGTCAAACCACCAACCATTGGAGGTATTGCTTGAGCTAATGCTTGTATAGATTGATTTATGCCCAATATTTCACCTTGCATAGAGTTATCTGCAAGATTGGAAACTAAAGCACTAATATTAGGTGAACTCAAACCTTGACCAATAGCTACCAATGCCATTGTTAAATATAGATAGCTAGCTTTATCAGGAATAATAAGGCTTATTAAAGCAATTGACATAAATAATAATGAAAAAGGTAATATCTTAATTGGTGAGTATTTTTTTGCTAGTCTACGAACCAAACCGCCTTGTACTAATACAGAAATAACACCAAAATATGCCAACAATTTACCTATTTCTAGTTGTGAATAATTAAATTTTTCAATTAAAAAGACTTGGAAAAATTGAGAAAACATAGTAAATCCAAACATTACAAGAAAAGCAATTAAAAATATAGTTCTAAATTCTTTGATTTTAAAAGCTTTATTGATATTTCTAATACCAGTTAAAGCACTAATTGGTGTATTCTTTTTTTGTTTAATTGTTTCTTTAAAACGAGTAATAACAAGTATTAGATTAATAAAAGATAATAGAGCTGCAAAAAAGAAAGGGGTTGAATAATTAAACCAACTGACCAATTGTGGAGTTGCTAATTCACCACCAAAAAATGGCCCTATAATAAATCCAACGCCAAAAGCAGCACCAACTAAGCCAAAGTTTCTTGCTTTTGTTTTTTCGTCACTCACATCAGCTAAAGCCGAATAAATAACAGATATATTACCACCTGTAGCACCATCAATAAATCTTGATAAGAATAACAAAGCAATATTATTTACAGTAAGACCATAAGCAAATAGTAAATAACCTATCATTGAGCCTATTATCGAAAATATTAATACTTTTTTACGTCCAATGTTATCTGACCAAGCCCCCAAAATAGGTGCTCCAAAAAACTGTGCGATAGGATAAGCAGATATTAATAAACCAAGTATAAGTGTTTTTGAACCATAAGGAATATTACCAAGAAGATCGGTCTTTAGAAGTGCAGGAGCAATAATAGGAATTATTATACCTATCCCTAATAAATCCATAAAAACAGTAAACAATATTGTTACAAGTGATATTTTATTTTTTGTCTCTGTGTTTTCCATGCTGTTATTTTAAAAAATGTATCTAATATATATAAATTATCTAATCAAATTATATTTTCATATGATTCTTTTAGGCTTTAATTTTATATTAAAATCAGGATTACTGAAAGTTAAAAATAATTAACCATTTTTAACCAGCTGTTTGATATTAGCTATAATGTTTTAAATATTGATTTTATTTTTGAATATGATTTAAAAATCATAATCTCTTTAGATAACCATTTCTCGCTAAATCAGGATAATTTAAAAACTTTTTAATATGGAAACTAAAACCGCAAAATACTCTTTAATTAAAAGAACTAAAAAATGGGTAATACCTCATTATAAAACATTTGCCTTGTGCTTATTTCTTTTATTAATAGCTTCATTAATTAAGATTCTTGGCCCAGTAATAATTCAACAAGCTGTAGATGGACCTATCAAAAATAAAGATATACCTTCTCTTGTACTTTTATTAGGTGGATATATAGTTATATTATTGATTGGTTATTTTGCTAATTATCAAGAAATAGTAAGGCTTGAAACTGTTGGACAATCTATTGTTGCAGAAATAAAAAAATCTGTTTTTAAACATCTCCTAACTTTAAATATGTCCTACTTTGACAAAACCACGACAGGTAATCTCGTTTCGAGAGTAGAAAATGACTCTAATGCAATGCTCGTATTATTTACAACTATCATTACCAATTTTATTGGCAGTGTAACTTTATTGATTGGTATGCTTTGTGTCATGTTCTTTAAATATAGCTCAGTACTAGCTTTTAGCTTATTAGCGTTTATCCCTTTTATGCTTGGGAGTGCTATCTTATTTGGAAAAAATATCGCTCCAAAATTAATTAATATTCGTAAATATGTAGCTGATGTAAATAGTTATATTACAGAGATAATTCAAGGTATATCTATTATTCAAATTTTTGGTCAAGAAAAAAGAGTTTTAAATGAGTTAAAGATTCGCAGTAAAAAAAAGTATGATGCAGAAAAAGTAACAACAGTTATGTTCAATACATTTTTTAATTTGTTATTTTTTGTCAATATTCTTGGAACTGTAATTGTTTTATACATTGGTACTGATATGGTTCTAAAAAAGACTATGACTATTGGCGGATTAATATTATTTATTAACTTTATTAGTCAATTCTTTATGCCTATCATTCAGTTATCAGGTCAATTTAGTGAGTTTCAAAGGGGCTTTGCAGGTGCTATTAGGGTTTTTGATTTACTTGATACCGAAAATACAATACCTGATACAAATAATCCTGTAGAGATACCAAATAAAGAGAAAGGAATAAATATTGAATTTAAAAATGTTTGGTTTAAATATGTTGAAGATGGTGAATGGATTTTAAAAGATGTTAGTTTTTATTGTCCAACAGGTCAAACCTGGGCAATAGTTGGACCAACTGGTAGTGGTAAAACTACCATCATTAGCCTTTTATTAAAATTTTATTCACCACAAAAAGGTGAGATATTATTAAATGGTGTCAATATAGATAATATTTCCAAAGCAGAGTTAAGAAATATTCTTGGTCTTGTTTTGCAAGAAAATATCTTATTCCCTGGCACTATTTATGAAAACTTAACTTTGAGACAATCCAACTACTCAGACGAACAAGTCAAAATTTTGATGGAAGATTTAGGTATTAATCCAGTAATTTCAAAATTACAAAAAGGTTATCAAACAGAGTTAAATGATAATGCCTCTAATCTTAGTTCGGGTGAAAAACAATTAATTAGTTTTGGTAGAGCCTTATTAAAAAATCCATATATTTTAGTTTTTGATGAAGCAACAAGTAATATTGATCCCGAAATAGAAAATAATATAAAATTAGCTATGAATAATTTAGTTAAGGGTAGAACAGCACTTATAATTGCTCACAGACTATCAACTATTCAAAGTGCAGACAAAATAATGGTGCTAAAAGATGGTCATTTAATCGAAATTGGTAATCATCAAGAATTAATTAAATTTGGCGGTTTTTATTCTCAGCTAAATATGTTACAGGTTGGTTAATAAGATGATTGCAGAACAACAAAAACAACAAATATCATTTTTTGAAACTATTTCGTGGTTATGGAAATTTTGGGGTGATTTCAAGTTGTCCATGATTATTTTAATAATCCTTACTCCTATAACCATGTGGTTTAGATCTTACAGTCCGATCTTTATTGGTAATATTTTTAATGAATTAGCAAAAAATAACGATATGAATTATATTAAGTCGCAAATTTTACAGTTTTTTATTTATAGCTGTATTCATTTTGCTTTATACTCTTTCATTCAAAGTTTAAGAGGTGTTGTCAATTTTAAATTAGAAAATGAATTTAGATTAAATATCTTTGAATATATTATTACTCTTAGTCAAAACTTCTTTCAAAAATTTAGCACAGGTGATATATCTACTAGATTAATTGATGATGTTAGTGAAAAAAAGCTAGCATGGTTTGCTTGTAGTGGTATTTTTAGGTTTTATGAGGCTGTTATCAAAATATCTCAATGTTTATATTATATGTTTATTATTAGCTCCGTTTTGACAGGTGTAACCTTTATTCCACTATTAATTCTAATTTTTATTTATATTAGAGCATCAGACAAAACTACAGGTTATTCTAAGAGGACACAGCAAGCAATATCCAAGCTAAATAGTTTTTTAACTTCAACTTTTGATGGAATCAAAATTATCAAATCATACAATCAAGAAACTAGTCAAGAAAAATATTTTGATCAAGTAGTTGAACATCAAAAACAAAAAGAGATTGAGCTTGTCAAGGCTTCATCGTTAATTGAACTCAGTTACTCAAGGCTTTCAGAAATAATTGTTATTCTAATATTTTTAATTGGTGGTAGCCTTGTTATCAATAACAAATTAAGAGTTGGAGATTTAGTCACCTTTAATTCATACATATTCATGCTAATTTGGCCAATGGTTGATATTGGGCAATTTTTTATTAAAGGTAGAGGTGCAGGTGTATCTGTTCAAAGAGTAATGGAATTACAAGATTTTGAACCTGATGTTTTTAATGATAAAATTCCTGTCAGTTTACCAAAAAATAATTTAGTCTTTAATTTTGATAATATTAATTATACTTTTCCTAATGGTAATCATGTTCTTAAAGATATTAATTTTTCTGTAAAACAAGGTCAATTAGTTGCTATAGTAGGTTCTGTGGGCAGCGGAAAAAGTACATTTATCAATTTTATTCCAAGAGTAATCGATCCAATAACAGGAACAGTTTTTTTAAATGGTATTGATCTAAAAAAATATGACTTAAATGAGCTT
The DNA here is from genome assembly GCA_014377055.1 of Candidatus Sericytochromatia bacterium. Lineage (GTDB taxonomy): Bacteria > Cyanobacteriota > Sericytochromatia > UBA7694 > JACMQJ01 > JACMQJ01. The sequence continues at coordinate 1,241 of JACMQJ010000704.1, read as the reverse complement.
CGTCAGAATATTGGTTTTGTTCCACAAAATCCATCACTTTTTTCGGATACTCTCAAAGAAAATATTATTTTTGGTAGAGCTGATATATCAGAGGAAGCACTTAATACAGCCATTAAAGTATCACAATTAGAACATGAGATAAAGGCTTTTCCAGAAGGTTTAAAAACTATGATTGGTCAAAGAGGTGTTAATTTATCAGGTGGTCAAAAACAAAGAGTAGCAATAGCTAGAGCAATTATTAAAAAACCTGAGATTTTGATATTAGATGATTGTACATCAGCTCTTGATGCTGAAACTGAATCAAAGTTGTGGAACGAACTTTATAAATTTATACCTGGGATTACAGTATTTTTGATCACTCATAGAGTTAGTACTTTACAGAAGGCAGATAAAATAATAGTTTTGGATGAAGGAAAAATAATTGATATTGGTACTCATGCCCAATTAGTAAAAGATTCAGCATATTATAGAAAAATATATTTTGAAGAAATTGAAAAAACTTAATTCATAATTTAATATCTAATAACAACAGCCCATTTTTCATTATATTGATTATAAGTTTTATTTAATCACCAAATTATCACTATTACTATATTTTAGCTGTTACTTGAAAAACTATTAAAATATTAATACAAGATTCTCTTAGACTGCATTTTTTGTATATATTAAAATGCCCATTGTATTGTTTAGGATTATAGATAGTTTTCTCTAAGGCAAATAATTCATCTAAGGATGTACTTTCATTGAAGAATAATTTATAGAATTCTTTAATTCTATAAATTATTCTTCAGACATTATATTTACTGATATAATAATAGCTAGATTTAATTTATCAATTGGCAAGAAAGGAGAATAGAACTTTAATATTTTAAGGCTCTATCAAATTTAATGAAAACAAACAAAAGCTTATTATTGTTCGCCCTTATAATTTGTACTTCTAACATAGCTTTTGTACCAAAAGCACAGGCAGAAGAAGTAACAAAAACAAAAATAGAAAGTAATCTCAATAAAGATTATCCTTATACAGTAACAGACTCACTAAAAAATCTTGACAAAGCTAAATCTTCAATCGAAAAATTAGCAAATAGTAAAAGATGGTCATCTGTTCCAGAAAATTTATTAATGGTTTATCTTTGGAATAAAGATACTTATCATGATGATATAGTCCTAAAACTTGCTGATGAATGGATCGTATTAGCCAAAAATGTTAATGACCCTGATTACGTCGAAGATGCAAAATT
>JACMQJ010000142.1 GCA_014377055.1 Candidatus Sericytochromatia bacterium | reverse complement strand
TCGATGCTGAATATGAAGAAGTAAAATAAATATTTTTAAATAAATAATTAGGACAAAGGCTTACATCTAAGTCTTTGTCCTAAAATAGTATTAGAGATAAAATTATATTTTATGCAATATATTTGTTTCTATCTATAACGAGGGGTTGTAACTTCTTGTTATAGATAGAAACAAAATGGGTATGGGTAGGCTTTATGTCTACCTTCTTATGGATTTTTAATTATCAAAAATTTGATAATCCTAATGATAGTTTGATGAGGATGAGTTAGTAAAAAAATATGAGTAAAAGAGATTATTATGAAGTTTTGGGCGTTTCTAAAAATGCTGGTGACAACGATCTAAAGAGTGCCTATAGAAATATGGCAAAAAAGCATCATCCTGATATAAATAAAACTCCTGAGGCAGAACAAACTTTTAAAGAAATATCTGAAGCTTATGAAGTTTTAAGCGATCAAAATAAACGTGCTAGATATGATCAGTATGGTCATGAGGGAGTTAATTCACAATTTGGTGGAGGAGGCTTTGGAGGAGGAGGATTTGACGATCTTGGTGATATTCTTAATTCTTTCTTTGGAGGAGGTTCAAGAGGTGGGCAACGTAGACCTGCTGGCCCTGAAAGAGGCTCTGATCTGAGACTTGATATAGAATTAGCTTTTAAAGAAGCAATTTTTGGTATAGAAAAAGAAATTGATATTCAACATTCAGAAAACTGCGATACCTGCCATGGTAATGGTGCAACTCCAGGAACAAAAATATCAAATTGTGATACATGTGGCGGAGTTGGTCAAGTAAAACAAACTCAACGTTCATTATTTGGAAGTTTTACACAAGTTGGTATTTGTCCGAAATGTCAGGGAGCAGGAAAAATACCTACAGATCCTTGTAAAATATGTCGTGGTAAAGGTAAAGTTGATAAAGATAAAAAGCTAAAAATTAAAGTTCCTGCTGGTGTTGATGCTGGTGCAAGAATAAGAGTTCCTGGTGAGGGTGACATGGGCGAACGTGGTGGCGGGCCTGGTGACTTATATGTTGTTTTGCATGTTGCTGAAGACAAAGATGGTATTTTTGAAAGAAGAGGAAATGATGTTTATACAGAAGTTTCTTTAGCTTATCATCAAGTTGCTTTGGGTGATGAAGTTGAAGTCCCAACTCTTGAAGGTTTTACTCATATTGATATACCTGCTGGTACACCAACAGGTAAAGTATTTACATTGAGGGGTAAAGGAGTTCCATTTCTTGGTACTGATGGTAGAAGAAAAGGTGACTTACATGTCTTAATTAATATTGAAGTTCCTAAAAAACTAGGTGCAGAAGAATCAAAATTATTAAGAGAACTAGCTTCATTGCATAAACCTACTAATAAATCAAGTAAAGTTGATAAAAATCATAAAAATGATGATGATAGTTTTATTAATAAATTAAAAAATAAGCTTCATATAAATCAGGATTAATTTTTTCTAGTAAACAACAAGGGGTTTGAACAAGAGGTTTAAACCCCTTGTTTATGAATATATAATATCTTTTTCTAATCATCAGATTTAAATTATTAAAATAGAGAATAAAGTATGACATTTCAGAAAGATCATGTAGGTGTTATTGGTGGCGGTAGCTGGGGAACAACAGTAGCAAATATCATTGGCGATAATAATTATAAGGTTATACATTGGCTTCGTGATCAAGATGTTGTAGATCAAATGAATGCCACTCATACTAATGAAAAGTATTTGCCTGGCTTTGATATTTCACCAAATATAACTGCTACTACGGATCTTTCTGAAGTGGCTAATCATTGTCGGATGATATTTTTTGTTGTTCCGTCTAAAGGATTTCGTGAAGTTGCTTATCAAATAGGAAATTATATTAATGGTGAGCATATAATCATTCATGGCACAAAGGGTCTCGAACAAAGTACTTTTAAGAGAATGTCGACTATTCTTAAAGAAGAAACTTGTTGTAGGCGTATTGGTGTTTTGTCTGGCCCTAACTTAGCAAAAGAAATTATTCGTAGACAACCTGCTGGATCTGTTATAGCATCAGCTTTTGATGAAGTAATAGCCGAAGCCAGAAAAGTTCTTAATAATTCATATTTCAGTGTTTATGGAAGCTCAGATATTATCGGGGCAGAGCTTGGCGGTGTTTTTAAAAATATAATTGCTATTGCTTCTGGTATTTCTGAGGGCTTAGGTCTAGGCGATAATACCAAATCTATGCTCATAACTAGAGGTAATATTGAGATGACAAGACTTGGATTAAGAATGGGAGCTCAAATTAATACATTTAATGGCTTATCTGGAATCGGAGATTTAATTGCCACTTGCATGAGTCCATTAAGTAGAAATTATCAAGTTGGTTATCGTTTGGCTAAAGGTGAAACACTTGAAGACATTACTAATACATCTGTCTATGTAGCAGAGGGTGTCCAAACAACC
>JACMQJ010000141.1 GCA_014377055.1 Candidatus Sericytochromatia bacterium | reverse complement strand
TAAATATCATATATAGCTTAGAAACAAAGCTAGCAATATCGAGTCTTGGATATAATTCCAAATAAATATTATCAAGTCCATTAATTCCATTAACTTGTTTTAAAAACTGATAAATTTCAGTAGGTGTAGAGAAGTCTGCCAAAGCTCTTTTACCAACATCAGAACAAATAGGAATAATATATTTTATTGTTTCTTTTATAGCTAGTGAGGATTCTACTTCTTTTGATCTAAGATTAAATGTTCCTGTAAGATTTGTAACTTTACTTTGATTAGGATTAGACCCATTAAAAGTTTGTCTAAGTAAGCTTGGTGAGCTAGGATTAGGCGTCTGTCCGTTAAATGTTTGTCTTAAAAGAGAGTTATTATTCTGCGGTGAACTTGTATTGCTATCATTTGGAGGTGGAGGTGGTGGAGGTGAATTTGGTATTCTCATTGATCCATTAATATTTTGTTTCAAAACAGAGTTCGTACCATAAGGAGTTGTATATACTTCATCATTTGTAAATGTATGTGATGTTATAGTTTGCTTCTCAATATTTAGGTTTGATGGTCTTACCTGACTACCAGGATGGGTAGTAGTTGTACTTATATTATTAGTATTACCAAGACTATTGATTACAAAATTTATATCAGACATAATTTTTTTACGATTTTCATCATTGAGAGTATCAGAAAGCTTGTCAATAACAGGGAAAGCATCAATATTACTTTTGTGCATAGCTTTTACTGTCAGAGTGTTTATTTCAGATAAAAGCTGTTTTTGGCTATCAGCATTTAAGATACCAATCATTTTTTGGATTATTGAAAAGGGCTCTACATTAGTTTGTTGATTAATCCGATTTATTAACATAAAAGTTATGGTAGAAACAAGCCTTTGTTTGGCTTCATCATTCAATCCTTTTATGTATTTTTCTACTTCTGACAGCTCATTAAAAGGCATAGGCTTCCTTCTTATTAGTCAAGATTATATAAATAAATTTAATAAGTAATTTTTTTAATGGATAAAATAAAAATAACAATACCTTATTATAAAATACAAACTTATTATAACAAAAGATATTTTAGAATCTTTGTGATTAAAGTTATTTTAAAAACTATTCTTGTCTTAATTTTTTAAGCTCGGTACAAGTTTCTTGATGCAATTTTGTTAATTCGCTAACATTAAAGTCTATCTTTGATAAATCATTTTCTCTTGATGATGTTTCTATCTTTTGACAAGTGGCACTCATAGCTTTGGCTCCCAAGTTAAGACATGATCCCTTAAGTTTGTGTGAAGCTTTATTTAATGATTCAGAATCTTTTTTTTCTGAAAAATTATTTATATCTCTCATTAACTCTTCAGACTGAGAAAAAAATATATCTATTAATTCATTTAAGAATTCTTGATCGCCTATTTCTTTGAGGCTATCTATTACGTTTATATCTATTATATCGCTCATAAATTAGTAAACTATTAATATTATTTAAAACCATTTTATTATACAACTAATTTAAAAAAAGTTAAATAGGGGCACCTTTATGAGCCCAAGTAGCAAATGCTTCCGAAAGTCTAAGTTTTCTTTCTACAAAAGGTTTTGGATGTGTGTATACATACTGCAAAAACATTTTAAGGTCTGACATATTAGCATTTTCTAGTATATTAACCATTGGTTGATCAACGTATTTACCTTTGGTTGGAGAAGGTAAACTTTTGGCTAATCTTGCACAATTATTAATTTCTTTTACTGCTCCATCAAGTAGTTCTTGTTCTTCTTCAACTGTGAACTCTTTTTTGTTAAGGTCATACATTAAAATATTCTTTATATTTAAAAATACTATTCCTTTTAACGATAACTCACTAAAAACAATACCATCAAAAACAGCAGGATATTTTCTTTGTAAATCTACTTTTTTATCAACCTTTGGCTCTTCTACATTATTTGATTGGCTTGCTGCGTATTTTAAACTTTCTGTTACTTTTTTTATTTTCACTTGCCTTTGTTTTGGAGATCCTGAAAGCCATTCATTAACGTCAGTTAGAGAGTCATTAATCAAATTTAAAAATGATGATGTCATTTTGCCTGTATTTTTGAGTGGTTGTACAAAAACCAAAAGAATCATTTTTAAAAACAAATTATAAATAGCAAGAAAAAAGTTATTTATGGCTATCCAAAGTTGACTAACAAATTTTTCTAAAACATTCTCTATCTCACCAACAGCCTTATTTATTTCATGATTGAGCTGTTCAACTTGATTATTAACTTCATCATATTCTTTTTTTTTGCTTGGTGTAGGTGAGTATTTCTTGGGAGTATCATAATTATATTCTTTTACTTTTGCTGTTTTATTTTTTGATTCTGTTAAAGATTTATTAGGATCTGATTGATCATTGCTTGTGACATCTGCTAGCTCTTCACGTGCTTTTTTGCTTACAGAAATAGAGTCACCCCAACCTGAATCACTATATATAGTAGGTTCAACTTTTTTTCTATTGCTTGCCATTGATAGTTTTTTCCTATAAGTTTATTTTTTAATTATAGAATTTATTGATAGACTAAATCAAATTTATTTAATATAAAAATAATTAACTTTTAAAATTATATTAAATAATAGAAAGTAATAGGATTTACTTGCTAATTATTTAATAGAAATTATTGTTTTAATTGAGTATTTTAATTTTTAAAATAAAATACTCAGCTAAAAAGCGAGAATAAAGAATCTTTGTGAGAGAATATTTAATAGCTCTAATATTTTTAACTAGTTTTTTACAAATTAGGGCTAAATATATTAATTCCAAAAAGCAAGAATATGTCTTCAAACATTTAACAACATCATTAATAATCTTAGTAAGCTATCTTGGAGTAAACTCAAATTACAGGAATCTCATAATTTTGGCTATGATTTTTTCGTTGATTGGTGATATATTGTTAATATTGGACAAGAGCAAATTTATCTACGGCTTATTAAGCTTTCTAATTGCACATTTGATTTATATTTTTGCTTTTACTCATCAAGTAAATTTTAGATTACCATATTATATATTTTTACCATTTATTTTATATGGAATATTAATTTATAAGTTTTTAGAAAATAACTTGGGTAAATTAAAAATAGCTGTCGTAGTATATATCTTCTCTATTCTGATAATGGGTCTAACAGCTATTAACAGATATTATATTTATGCCAATAATTTTAATTTATTATTGGTTATAGGTGCATTATTATTTATAATTTCAGACTCTGTGATTGCCATAAATAAGTTTAGAAGTAAATTTAATAGTGCCGAATTTATTATTCTAAGCAGTTATTACTTAGCCCAACTTTTAATCGCTTTTTCTATACCATAGTTATAAAGCAAATCTGTTAAATACATACTAATCTATCATATTTGACTTAGTGTAAAAGAATTTCTTTATGTAATTTTAATCTATTAGTGATTAAAATTATAGTTTTATCGGTTAGAATGAAGTTGTCGACAAAAAATATTTTTAAAGAGGAAATAAATTATGGATTTTAGTCTTTTGACTATGGGACAATATAGCTTAGTCTATAACGTTATGTCCCTAACAATCGCGGCAATGTTTGGTACTTTTATATTTGTCGTTCTTGCAAAAAGTCAAGTCGGTGATAAATACAAAATATCTTTGGTAGTATCTTCTATAGTTGTCGCTATAGCAGGCTATCATTACTTTAGGATTTTTCAGAGCTGGGAATCAGCTTTCACTTTAGCTAGTGGGGGGTATAAGCCTTCTGGAGTACCATTCAACGACGCTTATAGATATGTAGATTGGCTTATAACAGTGCCTCTCTTAATGGTAGAGTTGGTTACAGTACTGGCACTAACAAAAGAAAAGACATCAAGCTTGCTTACAAAGCTAACCATTGCTGCGTTTTTGATGATTGCACTTGGATACCCTGGAGAAAGTTTTCATGAGTCAACAATGTTTTCAAACAGAGGACTATGGGGTACATTGAGTACAATTCCTTTCTTATACATCATGTACATACTTTGGGTAGAACTTGGTAAAGCACTTGAAAGTCAACCAGCCCAAGTACAAGTACTTGTACGAAACATTAGATTATTGACAATATTTACATGGGGATTTTATCCAATTGCCTACATGGCACCATTCTTTGGACTAAGTGGAGCAGAAGCTCAGGTTTTCTTACAAGCAGGATATAGTATCGCTGATATATTAGCTAAATGTGGATATGGCTTAATGATCTATGCTATTGCTAGAGAAAAGACCGAATACGATAAAGCAAATAATTTAGCTTAATAATTATTTTGTTTTTTAAAGGAGATACTGTAACTATGGTATCTCCTTTAAGGTATGTATATTTGGCTAAAAAATTAAAAAAAAGACCAATTCAAATAAAATTATGAATTATATAAATTCCAAATGGTTTAAAGTACAAATTATCTTTCAAATTATTTTTATAGGGCTTTTTCTACTATTTGGATTTAGTGCTAATTATCAGCTTATTTTTGCTCTAACTTTATTATGTATCGTTGGTATTCCTCATGGTGCAAATGACCATATTTATATAAATGACAAAACAAAGATAGGAATATTAAAATTTTTAGCCTACTATCTAGGTATTAGTTTTTTATACATAATTTTATGGTATCTAATGCCACTATTAGCTCTGATATTATTTTTTATAATATCTTTTCATCATTTTGGACAATCCAACTTTGAAAATGACAAAATATGGTATTTACCATCTATATTATGGGGTATTATACTATTAGCTTTTCCAGTAATTTTACATTTTAAGGAAGCAATATTAATTTTTAAGTCAATGATAGGAATAGGAGATTTTAATCAATTAATTTATCAAGTAACTATTATAAAATTAGAGATATGGCAAATATCTTCTATATTTATACTATCATCAGTTTACTTATATTTCATTTATAAAAATAAAAAAGAATATTTTTTTGATTACCTATTACAACTTATTTTGATTACTGTTTGGTATGTTATGACACCTTTATTATTTGGATTCATTGTGATATTTTGCTTATGGCATTCTTTACAATCTATCAGGTATCAGACTATATATTTTAAGTACTATATTAAAAAAAGTAATTTTTACTTTTTTAAAGAGATTTTACCATTTAGTTTAATTGCTCTCTCAGGCTTTGCTATTTATACACAGTTTTTACCTTTTAAAATAGCTCAATCTTTTATTTTACTTTCATTAATAACCTTACCACATGTAATTATGATGAATAGTCTATATAAAAAAAATATTACTAGATTTAAGAGTAATATTCCACTTAATTAAAAAATTAATATATTTTTGTATTATCAGTTTTTTCATTGTATTGTAACTGTAAAAATTGTTTAATCTTTTCTTTTATTTCTATAGGTTTAACAGGTTTGACAATGTATTCAGTGACTCCTAACTTTAGAGCTGTACTTCTTGTATTAAAGTCACTCATAGCACTAAGAAATATGAATGGTATATCTTTATTAATATGATCGAGATTAAGTTGTTGTTTAAACTCAAATCCGTCTATATCAGGCATCATGATATCAGAGATAATTAGATCAAATTTGTTTTCTTTTATTTTTTCTAAAGCGATTCTACCGTTTTCAGCAGTAAAAGTATTATAATCTTTTTTAAAAATATGATCCAAAAGTTTTAGGATTGACAAGTCATCTTCGACTAATAAAATCGTATATTTAATTGCATCTAACATTACATAATTTCCATATTAATTGACAGTATCAAAGAAAGTTATATTAAATTAAAACCATATAATAAACTTATTTAGTCATAATAGCATTATTCTTACAGTTAATTAACAAATAAAAATTAAGTTTTGAATCACAAAAGTATTAAAAATACTTTGCACTGTTATTTGCTTCAAGTATAATTAAATCACTTAAAATTTATATTTAAAAAAGTAATTATTTTTTTCAGACCACAATTAAGGGGAATATAAAATGAAATCAATAAGCCTAAAAAGACAAGTTGCAATTAAAGCAATTGTTACAGATGTATTTAAAGCTAACGCTTCTAACGAAATTCAACAACAACTACAACAACTTGACTTAAATATGCAGCAGCTAGAATTTCAAGCAAAAAGAGCAATTACCGATTTAGAAAAACAAAAGCCATCTGCTGGTGCTTTGGATAATCTTAAAGCTCAAATTGATCAGGAAAGACAAAGAATTGCAATGAGTAAAAGCGATTTATTACAAAGAATGAATATGATCGCTCAATTAGAAATGAATAGCGAATTTATTCAAGGAACACTTGATAACTATGTTAGTGTTAATGTTGGTGATAATTTGTATGACAAATTATCAAATACCGAAATAGTTTTAAAAGATGGTGTTGTAGTTGAAATCCGTGGACAAGAATAATTCAAGTACTAAATCAGCTAAAACTTATATAAGTATTGGTAAAGTCATTGCTTCTCATGGGATACATGGTTTTGCCAAAATTTATTTATTAACTGATTTTCCAGAAAGATTTGAAGAACTTGGAAAAGTTTATTTTTTTAAAGAAGATAAACTAATGTTTGATTGCAAAATACAAAAAGCAAGATTTACAGCTAATGATTTATTGGTAAAATTTGATAAATTTTCAACACCTGAAGAAATAAACCTTTATAAAAACTATTTTATCAAAATACCAAAAGAAGAGTTAACAAAGCTTCCAGAAGATGTCTATTATCTTGATGATCTTAGAGGTATGAAAGCATATTCTGAAAATGATGTTTTTTTGGGAGATGTCATTCAAGTGTACAATAATGCAAATGATATTTTGGAAATAAAAACACCAGAAAAAAAAGAAGTTATGGTTCCTTTAGTTAAAGAAATAGTTACTAATGTAGACATGAAAAACAGAAAAATAACTATAAAATTAATACCAGGTCTTTTTGATGAGGATTTTGAGTCTGATTTAGTTTAAGGAAAAATAATTATGAGTTCAGTTAATTCAAATAGAAATAATATCATAATTGAAACATCGTTATCATTAGGAAAAAAAGATGATAAGTTAGAGCCTAAAAATAATAGCTTATCTTCTTCTAATATAATAAATACAGATAGTCTAAAAATTTTAAGTCAAGAAAAAGGTCTATCAGATCCCGTAATAAAAAATCTTGAATTTGTATTAAATCAAAACGATCCGGGTCTTAATCAAAAAGAAAAAAATATAGCTGAAAAATTAACCAGTCTTTTTGAAAATGACACAACTATTTTACAATATGCTTATGCTGAACATCTTGATGACGGTAGAGGTATTACGGCTGGTAGGGCGGGATTTACAACAGGAACAAATGATTTGTACTTAGTTGTTAAAAAATACACGCAATTAAAACCTGATAATAATCTAGCAAAATATTTACCTAGGCTGAAAGAACTATCCGAGTTACCTGATTCAGATGAAAAAGGACGTGCCAGTATCAAAGGATTAGATGGTCTAATCAAAAATTGGAAACAAACCAGTAAAGATCCTAATTTTAAAGTAATACAAGATCAAGTTGTTGATCAAGCTTACTATCAACCTGCGATGAAGCATTGTGATGAACTTGGCTTAAAACTTAATCTTAGCAAAGCTTTTATCTACGATACAATAATTCAACATGGTGACGGCAAAGATTTAGATGGTCTAAACGCACTAGTAAACAAAACTAACAAAATAATGAATGGAAGCCCAAAAACTGGAATAGATGAACAAAAGTGGTTAACAACTTTTATTAAAGTTAGAAGACAAGACTTAGCTCATTCACACGATAAAGAAACACGTGAGGTATGGAGTCAGTCTGTTGGTCGATGTGATGCCTTTTCAGCAATTGCCAAAACAGGTAATTATGCTTTGAATGAGCCTGTAAAACTCCATACAAATCAATACGATAACATAATATTTGCCAATAAATGATGTAATATATTTATTAGTAATCTAAAAATTATTTTTAATATATAAATAGGTCTTACGGTTATATCTGAATGCCAAGAAATCAAAGCTTTGAGAAGCTTAATAAACCAAAAAATAGTAAAGAGATTTATAGAGATATAAATAACGGTGTTATAAAAGAAAACTTATCTAAGAGCTTAAAAAGAACCAAGAAAAATGGTTTTTTAAACACTTTCTCTAAACTCTTATTTAAATTATTTTTAATTCTCTTAATACTCACTATTTCTTTGATAGCTGGTGCTACTTTTGCTGTATGGTCTTTTTCGCAAAAATTACCTGACATTTCAAAAATAGAAAGTTATGCACCAAGTGAAACAAGTGAAATATATGATGTAAATGGTCGATTACTTGCAAAACTTCATGATGAAGAAAACAGAACTCTTGTACCACTAAAAGAAATACCTGTGAATGTACAACATGCTGTAATCGCTATGGAAGATGAAAGATTTTATCATCACATTGGTGTTGATCCAAAAGGTATGTTAAGGGCTGCGGGTAGTTTTTTTGATAAAAAATTAATTAAGGGTGGTGCTAGTACTATTACTCAACAATTAGCTAGAAACTTATTTTTAACTCCAGAAGTAAAAATAACTAGGAAAATAGCTGAATGGATGTTAGCTATTAAAATAGAAAATAGATTTCCAAAATCTAAAATATTAGAGTTGTATCTAAATCAAGTTTATTGGGGACATAATGCTTATGGTGTTGAAGCTGCTTCAAGGAATTTCTTTGGAAAATCTGTCAGAGATTTAGATCTTGCTGAAGCGTCATTGATGGGTGGATTACTTAGTAGTCCTGAATATTATTCACCACATAGAGATTTTAAATTAGCTAAATGGAGACAATCTTTGACCTTACAAAATATGGTAAGACTTGGATTTATTAATAGAAAAGATGCTGATAAAGCCAAAAAAGAAGAAATAAAGCTATATAACGTCAAAAAAAGCTATAAAATACTTAATCCATATTTTACCAGTTATGTAATTTCTTTACTTACAGAAAAATATGGTGATAGTTTTTTGAGAAAAGGTGGATTAAAAATATATACAACCATGGATCCAAAAGCACAAGCCTATGCCGAAAAGCTTATTAGTACTGAAGTACCAAAATTACGAAAAAGTAACAATGTAGGTCAAGGAGCTTTAATTTCTCTTGATCCTAGTACTGGTTTTATTAAAACTATTGTTGGTGGTACAAGCTATGAGTCAAGTCAATTTAATAGAGCTACACAAGCAAAAAGGCAACCTGGTTCATCATTCAAACCTTTTTTATATGCTACAGCTTTTAAAGAAGGAATTATGACTCCTGATAGTGTTGAAGTTGACTCTCCAATAAGCTTTCCTGATATGGGTGGTACATGGACAGTTCATAACTATGAGCCTGAGTACAGAGGAACTGTGACTATTAGAGATGCTATGAAACATTCAATCAATACTATTGCTGTCAAAACTATTGATAAAGTAGGCGTTGACAAAGTAATTGAAACTTGTAAAATATTTGGTATAGAAAGTTATATACCACCAAACTTATCAATTGCACTTGGTACTGCCGAATTAACGCCTATCGAATTAGCCTCAGCTTATGGTGTTTTTGCTACTGGTGGTAAAAAAGTTAGACAAGTTACTCCAATTTTAAAAATTAAAAATCGTAATGGCGAAATTATTGAAGATAATAGTAATCAAGAGTTAGAGCAAGTCTTTCCACATAGAGCGATTGATATGCTCAATGATTGTACTGAAGCTGTTATCAAAAGTGGTACAGGTACAGCAGCAAAATTACCAGGAAGAATTGTTGCAGGTAAAACAGGAACAACAAGTGATCATAAAGATGCTTGGTTTGCAGGATATACGCCACAATTAGTAACTGTGGTTTGGATGGGTAATGATAACAGTAGTAAAATGTTTCATGGATCTACAGGTGGTTTAGTATGTGCTCCATTATGGAAAAGATATATGGAAGTTGCTCTTAAAGGTATTCGCAGTAAAGATTTTCCAAAAGCTGGAGCAAACGACACAAAAATAGTAAGAAATAGAAATTTAAGACATATAACAGGTACTTATCTTAATAATACTATTAGAGAAAATAAAGTTAAAGTAAATACTGAACTTGTAGGAAAAAAAGTTGATGAAACTCCCAAAAAAGAGGTAGTTAGCAATATTAAAATTAAACCTAGTATAGTTCCTGTAGCATCTCTTATGGATACAAAACAAGAAAATAATCCTTATGTTAAAGATAAAAGTTCTAAAATTGATTCTAATGATCTTAAAGTAAAAGAAACTAAATCTAGTATAAAGGCTGTTATTCCAGAACAAAAAACAGTAAAATTAATAAAAAATGAAACTGTTCGCAATATTGTAAAAACAAAAATTATACCAATTGAAAAGCCTAAACCTGTTCCAACTCCTATTCAAATTATTATTAGAAAAAAAGAGCCAAAAAAAGTTAATAAAAAGATTGATCAGGATTTGAACAATGCTATGGAAGATCTAAAAAGCGTTAAAGAACTTTATAATTCAAGATAAATTAACTGATAACTAGAAGTATTTTAAAACACTTAAAAATACTTCTTTTTTTATGCTATTTTTTTGTTGTAAAATAATATCTAATGAATTTTTATTAATGTTGAGTGTAAAATTATGGATGATAAATTGTTTGATTTTTTTAAAAGCTTTGATCCAAATGTTCTAAAAAAGCTTGATGGTCTTAATATTACTAAAATATTAAAGCAGTTGGAACAACTAAAATTAAGTGGCTTATTTGATAGATTAGAAGATCTTAATAAATTAACGAAGTTATTAAAACAGATGGATGATATTAAGCTAAGTGAGCTATTAAAAAAGGTAGAAGAGATCAAATTAAGTGATTTGGTAAAAAAATTAGAAAATAATGACTTACCCAAATTACTAGAAAGTTTCCCAAATAATCTAAAAAGTTTAAAATATGATAATAATTCTAATCCTATAATCCGCATTGAAAATAGAAGTGATTCTATACCAGATCAAATAAAAAAGTTAGCAGAGCTAAAAGATATGGGTATTATTACCAAAGAAGAACTTGATGCCAAAAAGAAACAATTACTTGATAGAATGTAGTTTTTAACGATTGCCTATTAGCGAGGGTTTCAGCTAAGGGTAAAAAACCCTTAGTTTTTCAGCTTTTTTTGTAATTTGATGATTTTATTTGAAAAATTCTAAAATCTGGTCTAAAGAATCAACCTCAAAAATTGCTTCTATTATATTGTCAAATACTAAATTATCATTGCATTCATCTATTTTACTTTTTATTTGAGGTGTGAGTATTTTAAATCTTTTTATCAATAGTTTTTTTATTGTTTCCTTTGTATTTTCAAGCTTACCTTCGATCTTACCTTTTGCAATACCAATATCTTCTTGAATTTTTAGAACAACTTTTCTACCTTCATCATTTTTCATCATGGTACGTTCTTCATTGGTTAGATTATCATCATCTATTAACTCAGTGGCTTTTTTTATTCCTTCATTATTTGTATTTACATGAGCATCCTCTGGATTATTAATACTTTCATAAATTAAAGTTAACCAATCTCTGATTTCTGGTTTAACTCCTTCACTTTTGTAATTATGATTTAAAAAATATAATTCATGACCAAATACTTTTCTCTCATGTCCCATTATGGTTTTAGGGTCAAGTTTAGATAATAGTACTTCATCCTGAACCCACTCTCCATCTATTGTTTTCATATTATAAGGAGCTGTTAAAACTACTATTGTATAAACTTTTCTTTTTATCTTGTATTTTTTGGAGCTTTTTTGTTGTTCAATAATTGAAGATAAAAAATAATGAAGAAATCTATCAAAGTTATGATCATATTCTACTTTTTGAATCTCAACGATAATACGTTTATCCCTGCTTTCAGCAAAAATATCAAATTTAAAATCAATATAACCAATTTCTTTATCAAATTTTTTTTCAGTTTCTATCTTATCTACTTCAATATCAATACCTGTAACATCTTTAACAAATCTGGTAAAGACAAATTTATCTGTAAATGCCTTCTTGAATATAACTTCACTATCTAAACTGCTTAACATTATTTTACTTCACGAAAAAATACCATATACTGTTAATTTTATCATTACTTTTATCAATAAAGTTATAAATAAAAAGATTAATGTTTATTCGTCCTGATTAGTTTCTTATTCGTATTAAAAATATGTTTATTTTACTTTGCAAACCCAAATAAACGCAATCGACTAATACCACCATCAGGAAAGATATTTAATCTTACATGAGTAAAAGTATTATCTGATTTTATTTCATTTTCAAAAAAATGTTCCTTATGAGCTTCTAGTTTTGTTTTTGGTAAAATTTCTGTCCATTCAATAGACGTATCAGTTAGTTGATCATCATCAAGATCATCTCTATGACATCCCTCAATAGAACACATATCAGGGTAGTTACCTTTAAAGTGATTGGTGTCCACAAGTATTTTTTTTATTTGTCCAGCTACAGCTAATTTTACAATTGCCCAATCTGAACCAGGTAAAATTCTTTTTCTCTTGGTTTCCCAGCCATCACCCATATTTTTGGATCTTCCAGGACCAATTAAATTATCTTTTGAGCCAAAAAACATATCATTGGCAAGTATTACTCTGGCACCATTGACAAGAGCTGCTAAATCAATCATTTCAGTTGTTTTATCTTTTTCCCAATCCTTAAATATATTTCCATAAACTTTAAGTCTAGCAACTCCACCATCAGGATAAATGTTTAATCTTAAATGTGTCCAAGGCTTATTATTTTCATTAACGGCAAATAAATTTTGAGATCCTGCATTAAGGGGTGATTTTGTTAAAATTTCAGTCCATTCTAATTTTTCAATTTGCTCTAATAATATTTCAGTTTCAGAATAGCAAGCCTCAATTGAAGCATAAGGTGGATGATTACCTAGAAAAAAATTAGTATCAATATCGACACCTTTGATAAAACCAGCAATGCCTAGTTTTATGATGCACCAGTCATATCCAGAAACCCTTTTACGTCTTGATTCCCACCCATCCATCCACTTTCCATTTTCAGTATATTTATCAACAACAAAAATGCCTCTTCCTGATTTTAAGAGATTTTCTTTTTCAGCAAAAAACTCATCACTAGCGAATAGTGCTTGTCCACCTACTTTTTCTGCTGCTAGATCTATTAATCCTGAGAATGCAGCAACAGGGATATTTGTATCCATTTTTCACTCCTTAATTTATTATATTTTTTGAATATTTTAGACACCAATTATACTCGGTATAAAAATAAATATACAATGTATCATCCAAAACTATACTTCCATAATGACTTACATTCAATTTGTTCTTCATATCAGTGAACCCGAAAGAGTGATTTAATAGTAGATTGTTTATCTAAACATAAAAGAGTATAGTCCTCTTTCAAGTATGTCTATTTTACACTATGAGCATAAAATTTTGTACTGCAAACTTATTCCTAACTAAAATACCTATTCACTCAAAAATGTTATAAAGATTTGCATAAAAAGTTCACTTGTATCTTTTTTCATACTATAATTTAAGCCTATATTTTAAAGCTAAAATTTAGCCAAGATAATATCTTGATAATATATTTTTGATAGGTGAGAAAGTAATAATTTATGAGTACAGATAAAAATCAGGAATTAGACCAGTTAGAAACAAATGAATGGCGTGAGTCACTTGAATATGTAATAAAAAGTAGAGGTACAGAACGAACAAATCAACTACTTAAAGAGCTAGAAACTTATGCTTATTCTTCTGGAGTAGAAATACCTTTTTCTGCTAATACACCATATATAAATACAATACCACTTGAAAAACAAGCTATGTTTCCTGGTAATGTTGAGCTAGAAAAAAGAATTAGAGCTTTGATTAGATGGAATGCAATGGCGATGGTTGTTAGAGCTAACAAAGAAGATAATGGTATTGGTGGTCATATCTCAACTTACGCTTCAGCTGCAACAATATATGAAGTAGGATTTAATCATTTTTTTAGAGCTAGAAGCGAAGAACATGAAGGCGACACAATATTTTTTCAAGGTCATGCTGCACCTGGTATTTATTCCAGAGCTTTTCTTGAAGGAAGAATAACCGAAGAAAAGTTAGTAAATTTTAGAAGAGAATTAAAACCTGGTGGAGGTCTTTCATCATATCCTCATCCTTGGTTAATGCCAAATTTTTGGGAATTTCCAACTGTATCAATGGGCTTGGGACCACTTATGGCAATCTATCAAGCTAGATTTAACAGATATTTAGAAGATAGAGGACTAAAAAAACCAAGTGATGCTAAAGTTATTGCCTTTTTGGGAGATGGTGAAACTGATGAGCCAGAAGCATTAGGTGCAATCTCACTTGCTGCTCGTGAAAAGCTTGATAATTTAGTATTTGTTATTAATTGTAATTTACAACGTCTTGACGGACCAGTCAGGGGTAATGGTAATATTGTTCAAGAGCTTGAAGCAAGCTTTAGAGGGGCTGGCTGGAATACCATCAAAGTATTATGGGGTAGTGATTGGGATAGTCTTTTTGCTAGAGATAAAGATGGATTATTAGTTAAAAGATTAAATGAATTAATTGATGGTGAGTCACAAAAATTTGTTGTTGAAGGTGGAAAATATATCAGAGAACATCTCTGGGGCAAATATCCAGAATTAGCCAAAATGGTTGAATCATACTCAGATGAACAACTCGAAAAAATGAGAATGGGTGGTCATGATGCAACCAAAGTCTATGCGGCATACAAAGCTGCTTATGAAAATAAAGGTTCTCCGACAGTAATTTTAGTCAGAACTATTAAGGGGTATGGGCTTGGTGATGCTGGCGAAGGAAGAAATGTTACTCATCAACAAAAAAAATTGAGTGAAGAACAACTCAAGCGTTTTCGCACAAGATTTGGTATACCATTATCTGATGAAGATGTTGCTCATGCACCTTTTTATCATCCTGGCGAAGATAGTAAAGAGATACAATATTTAAAAGAAAAAAGAAAAAATCTTTATGGATATGTACCAACTAGAAAAGTAAGAAGTGAAAAAATTGAAACTCCTGGTGACGATACATTTAATGAGTTTTTAACTGGCTCAGGTGGTAGAGAAGTATCAACTACAATGGCGTTTGTTAGCATTTTAACCAAATTACTTAAAGATAAAAATATTGGTAAGTTAATTGTCCCTATAGTTCCTGATGAAGCTAGAACGTTTGGTATGGAAGCTTTATTTAGGCAAATTGGTATTTATTCTCATGTAGGTCAACTATACGATCCGGTAGATGCTTCAAGCTTGCTATATTACAAAGAAGCTCAAGATGGTCAAATGATTGAAGAAGGTATTACTGAAGCTGGTTCAATGTCATCATTTATTGCTGCTGGTACAGCTTATGCAACTCACGGGGTCAATACAATTCCATTCTTTATATATTATTCAATGTTTGGTTTTCAAAGAATTGGAGATTTAATCTGGGCTGCTGGAGATATGATGTGTAGAGGCTTTTTGATTGGTGGTACAGCAGGTCGTACAACTCTTGCAGGTGAAGGATTACAACATCAAGATGGTAATAGTCTTCTCTTGGCTTATCCAGTTCCAAGTTTATTGACTTATGACCCTACCTATGCTTATGAATTAGCTGTAATAATTCAGGATGGTATTCATAGAATGTATGAAAAGCAAGAAAAAATATTTTATTACATCACTGTAATGAATGAAAATTATGAAATGCCTTCAATTCCCGAAAACTGTAAAGAAGGAATACTCAAAGGTATGTATAAATTAAAAACATCAAATAAAAAAAGTGAATTAAAGGCTAATTTATTTGGTAGTGGCACTATCCTTAATGAAGCATTAAAAGCTCAAGATATACTTGAAAATAAATATAATATTGCAACAGATGTTTGGAGTGTTACAGGCTATAAGCAATTGCATATAGATGTTATGGAAACTGAAAGATGGAATATGTTTCATCCAGGTGAAGCACAAAAAATTTCATATCTCGAAAAATCACTTCAAGATGAAACAGGTGTTTTTGTTGCAGCTTCTGATTATATACAATTAATGTCTGAGGCTATGGCAAAATATGTACCTGGACCTTTTACAGCATTAGGGACATTTGGTTATGGTAGAAGTGAAAATAGAAGTAGCTTACGTGACTTTTTTGAAGTAGATGCTAAACATATTGTTTTTGCTACTTTAAGCTCTTTATTAAAGCAAGGTAAAATCAATGTTGAAGTAGTAAAAAAAGCCATGACAGATTTAAATATAAATCCTGATAAATTAAATCCAATAGTTTCATAAATATTTTAAGACATCATGAATAGAGATTTTTAATATGACAAAAGAATTTAAGCTACCAAATATGGGTGAAAATATAGTTTCAGCTGAAATTATAAAAATACTTGTAGCTGTTGGCGATAAAGTAGAAAAAGAACAATCTGTTTTAGAAATAAGCTCTGATAAAGCAACTCTTGAAGTTCCTGTGGATTTTAGTGGAACTATCAAATCAATTAGTATTAAAGAAGGTGACTCTGTAGCTGAGGGTCAAACTATCTTTGTTATTGATGAAGAGGGTGTAAGTGAGCCTGTGAAAATAGACGCTAAAAAAACAGAAACTCAAGAAGTTAAAGGTGTTAAAGTTGCTGAAACTAAACAAACAAAAACAGTTGAACCAATAGCCGCAGAACAAAAAGTAGCTAAAATATCATTTAATTTACCAAACATGGGTGAAAATATAGCCTCAGCTGAAATTATAAAAATACTTGTAGCTGTTGGTGATAAAGTAGAAAAAGAACAATCTGTTTTGGAAATAAGCTCTGATAAGGCAACTTTAGAAATACCTTCTAATGTTAGTGGAACTGTTACAGAGATCAATGTTAAAGAAGGAGATTCTGTCACAGAAGGTCAACAGATATTAGCTCTTGATGGTTTTGAATCTGTCACACCACAAAAAGTTGAAACACCTATTAAGCAAAAGTCGGAAGAATTAGTACAAGAAAAAAAATCTAAGTTTGTTGAAAATGCTGAAATAATAACTAATGCCATAGTACAACAAAAAAATATTCAAAATACTACAAGTCAGATAAGCAGAACTAAAGATGTTGCACCAGCCGCACCTTCTGTTAGAAGATTTGCTAGAGAAATCGGTCTTGATATTAATAATATTCCAGGCTCAGGAGAAAATGGAAGAATATCAATGGAAGATGTCAAAGATTATTCGAAGAATCTTAATACAAATCCAGTTGTTAACAATAACTCATCATCCAATGGATACACCGAAAATTTACCTGATTTTTCAAAATGGGGTGAAGTATCCAGTGAGCCAATGAATAATATTAGATTTAAAACAGCTCAACATTTACATTTTGCTTGGAATATTATCCCTCATGTTACTCATTTTGAAAAAGTTGATATAACAGACTTAGAAAAGCTTCGTAAACAGTATGCAAAAAAAGTAGAAGCTATGGGTGGAAAACTAACCATGACATCTATTCTGATTAAAATAATGTCTTCAGCTCTCAAAGTTTTTCCAAAGTTTAATGCTAGTATTGATATGGATAAAAAAGAAGTTATTTATAAAAAGTATTTTCATATCGGTTTAGCTGTTGATACAGACAGAGGCTTGCTTGTACCTGTAATTAAAGATGCAGATAAAAAAAATGTAACCCAAATATCTATTGAAGTAAGTCAAGTTGCTGAAAAAGCGAAAGCTAAAAAGATTACAGTTGATGATATGCAAGGTGCTACTTTTACTATTTCTAATCTTGGTGGTATTGGCGGGGTTAATTTTACTCCTGTTGTAAATCATCCAGAAGTTGCTATTTTGGGAGTTTCCAAAAGTAGTTATGAACCTGTTTATATTGATGAAGTTTTTCAACCACGTTTGATTATGCCACTATCATTGTCTTATGATCATCGTTTAATTGATGGTGCTGACGCTGCGAGGTTTATGAAATGGGTTAAGGATGCTATTGAAAATCCATTTTTAATTATGCTTGAAGGCTAAATCATATTAAAAAATTGTTGGTGGTGTAAAAATTCAAATTATTAGAATAAAGAAGACTCTTCATACCTCAGAGTGACAAACTGTGTAAATGTCATTCTGAATGAAACGTAGTGTAATGAAGAATCTCAAAATTAATGCTAAAGGAATTTTAAATTATCACTTAATCTTTTACACAAAGAAATTATTTTATTTTATAATTTAAGGAGATAACATGAAAAAAAAGATACTTATTTTAGCTATTAGCTTATTTAGTTTTGGTTGTACTAACATACAAAAGGATAAAATTGTTATTCCGAATCCATCAAATAGTTCTGGTGCAATAGCTAATCCTGCATCACAATTTTGTATAAATAATGGAGGGAAACTAGATATAAGGACAGATTCTACAGGCTCACAAAATGGTGTATGCATCTTTGAAGATAAAAGTGAATGTGATGAATGGGATTTTTATAATGGCAAATGCAAAAAGGGTCAATTTAAAAAGCCTTAATAGTATTAACCTAATATCAAGTGTTTAAATTATTTTAAAACTTCTTAATATTTATTTACTCTTTACTAATAGTATTTTAAGTTAGCTCTCAGATTCATTTAAGTATTGAGTGTCATAATATTAATTGTGAAGGAAAGTTAAAAGACTTCAAAATATAAAGTAAATGTTCCTCAGGAGGAAAAAATGAATAAATCAATATTAAGTTCAATCGTTATGAGTGCTATCGTATTTAGTTCAGCTGCTTTTGCTGCAACACCAGTTGCAAAAACTGATGCTAAAACAGCTACAAAAGTAGAAGTTAAAACTGATGCAAAGAAAGTTGCTAAAGTAACTGGTAAAAAAGCTCCTAAGTTAGCTAAAGTAACCACAAAAAAAGACGCTAAAAAAGTAGTTGCTAAAAAATTACCTAGTGTAAAAAAAATAGAAGCTAAAAAAGTTGAAGTTAAAACAGACAAAAAATAAGCTTCTCTAAGAGAAAAACTTTTTAAAAAAGCATCTAATAATTAAAATTATTAGATGCTTTTTCTGATCCCGCTCCAAGTTATTCATAAAATAATTAAAAGAAATTCACTCTATATATGAAATTCTTGTTAAATAATTTAGAATATATCACATTTCATTGTATAAATTGACTATGTATTATTTTCTAGTAAGGTAACTTAATTTGGAATTTAAAAATAAGGATGAAGTAAATGCGGTTTTATTAGCCTTACGTTCAGCCTACCATGAAAAAAAATCATACAGTAAAATAAAAATATCGGATATTTCTGAAAAAAGTAATATTCATATTGGTACAATTTATGCTCATTTTACAAATAAAGATGATATAGCTGTATCTTTAATAAAAAAAGATATTTATGATATTTTTATTACCTATGATGAAGAAATTGAAGATGGAATGCCTGCTTCTGAAAAATTAAAAATATTTTTGAGCTTACAGATGGAATTCTTAGGCTCTGATCTAAAAATGATTAGAGAACTATTACCATTTGCCATACAACCTTTTTCAACTTTTTCAGACTTATTACTAGAAAATAGAAAGAAATACAATGACTTTTTATATCAATTATTTTTAAATAATTTTAAAAAATCTAGCTTTATCTTTAGGAATGTAACATTACCAATTATTACAAATACTTTTTTGGCTTTTAATTTGAGTGTGTTACAGTTTTGGCTTAGTGATAAATCAGAAGGCAAACAAAGTACGTTAAACTATATTGAAAAGGGTGTAAAAAATTTCATGATAATGTCAACCCTACTCTAAATGAGAACTAAATTAAATGGATGAACAAAAAAGCTTTAGTGCAAATCTACCTTCCAGAATATGGAAAATTGGTAGTCTTACCACAGGCGTTTCTACAAGCTTGATTACAAACAAAATCAAAGAAAAATTTTCAAGAAGTGAAGAAAAGCCATCTTCTGGTATCCCCCCACAAATAGTAGAAAAAATTGTCAAGGCTATGGGAGAATTGAAAGGACCATGGATGAAAATTGGTCAATATATGAGCCTTAATGATACATATACTGATGATGATTTTTTTCAGGCGTTTAGCTCATTACAATATGAATCTCCAAGTATGAGTTATTATTTTACCAAAATGCAAATAGAAAAAGAGCTTGGTAAATCCCCTGATGTTATTTTTAAAAATTTTGGTAGAAAGCCTATCGGAGCAGCTTCTATTGGTCAAGTTCATGAAGCTTATTTACAATCAGGTGAAAAAGTAGCTGTCAAAGTCCAATATCCAGATATGGATAAAATTATTAAAAGTGATTTAACTACATTAAAAATAGGACTTTTACCATTAAAATTATTTTTAAAAGGAAGACTAGAACCTATTATTGAAGAGATACAGTCAATATTAGTTAATGAATTAGATTATTCGCAAGAAGCCGAAAATATTGATTACTTTAGAGAATTTAATAAAAATAATCCTCACATAGTAGTACCAGAATATTATAAAGAATTTTCTAGTAAAAAAGTTTTAACGATGAAATTTATTGAGGGTAGTCCTTTTGAGCAAGCAATAAAAGATGCAACTCTAACGCTCGAAGAAAGAAATAATATTGGTAAAATTTTGATTCATTCATTATTAAATCAATTATTCTTGCACAAAAGGATACATGCAGATCCACACCCAGGTAACTTCTTATTAATAGACAAAGAAACTATTGGCATGCTTGATTTTGGTTGTATAAAAACTTTTAATGATAAATTTATTAGTGATTACAAAGAGCTAATAAAAGGAATAATTTCTAAAGATTCAGTAATGATTAGAAGAGGATATGTAGATATGGGTTTTGTCGAAGAACATGAAACTGAAAAGCTTGATGCTCTTGAAGAATTTTCTGAATTTATGGCTTTACCTTATCGAGATAAAGAAAATTTTGATCTTGCAGAAAATATGAGTAAGTTAAAAGAAGGTCAAGTTGTTTTTAAAAAAATGTCAGATAAAGTTGGTTTTAGAATACCAAAAGATTTTATATATTTAAATAGAACCTTATTTGGTATTGGTATGATACTTTTTAAACTTAGAGTAAACCTTAACTTTTATAATGAAGTAGAATCTTATCTTTTTGCTTAGATAATATATACTTGTTCAAAATTGGTTTGCAAAATTAAAACTTTGTTCGGGTTGAGCTACGTCTCAATCCTCTTAGCGAAAAACTGCAAACCAATTTTATTTGGGTATAATTGATATTAAAATCTTTGAAATAAAATCAGATGAGAAAGATCTATATAAAGCATTTTTATCTATTGGACTTGTAGAAGATGAAGAAAATTTTAGAATAACGTTGAATGATGATTTAAATTCTTCATTTCCAACTAAGGATAAAGAAGATAGTTTTACACTTGGAGCATTTATTGAACATCAATTAGTTGGAGTTGTTAGCTTTGAGCGTGATGGTAGTAATAGAGAAAAGTTACAGCATAAAGGGATTTTATTTAGAATGTATGTTTCTAAAGACTTTAGAGGTCTAGGAATTGCAAAAAAACTTATACAAGAATTAATAGATAAGGTAATAAGAATTAAAGATATTGAGCAAATAAATTTGACAGTAATATCAAATAATAAAAATGCAAAAGTACTTTATGAGAAATTTAATTTTGTAACATTTGGTTCAGAAGAGAATGCAATAAAATGGAAAAATAAATATTTTTCAGAAGATCAGATGGTTCTAAAAATTAATTCTTAAATTTACAATAAAGATATATAATTTATTTAAAGGTATCTATGAAAACAGCTAAATTATTAACTTCTATTTCTTTAACTGTTGCCTATATATATCAGCAAGATCATTATTTTTTATGTAATCATCTTTAGTTGCGTAACTTGCATCCTCTTCGGCTGACATACCATAAGATATTGTTTCTACCCTATAATTGTCTTCTGGATAATCTCCAGCTCCAAAACTTATTAGTGCATCAGGCTTAACTTCTCTTATAGCATCTTTTAATGTCTTTCCTGTATTATCACCAGGATAGTTTGTGATTGTAGATTGAGTTGGTAGACCCTTATCTAAAACTTGAGAAATATTATCTGTATTCTTTAAATTATCATCAACAGGTAAACGTACAAAAGTTAGGTTTATCGTTCTTTGTTCATTTGTTTTGGGGTCTTTATAGGTATATGATCTGCCTATTTCTGTTTTTTTACCGTCTTTATCTTTATGAATAATTGGCTCAGGAGCTTTTATTGGATCACCAAATTTATCTTTCATCATTTTATCTATTTTTACAGGATCAGCATTCTTAAGACCGTATGATTCGCTTGTGCCATCGTTAAATAAAAATCTACTTGTTGGATTGTCAGGTGTTCCATTAAATTTGGTGAAACCTGTGATCATTATACTAACTGGATTTTTTGGTTGTAGATTATCAGTATAACCCTTAATACCAGTACCTAAAACGTCAAAATATTGCTCTTCTTTAGCTTTTTTTGATATATGAATAAAACCACTATATTTAATACCTTCTGTCTTCATTTCACTACCAATTCTAAAAACATGTCCACAAAGATAACTAGTCGCCAGATTGTGTTTACTCGAATGACTATCTGTATGAGAAAAGACTTTAGCTCCTGTCTTAGTTTCTCCTATGAGTTCTTTTTTATCATCAGTTGGTAATGGATTAAAAGTTATTTTATGAGATACTGGTGTCATTGGCGTTTGGGATATATCTTGTACATTTTT
>JACMQJ010000703.1 GCA_014377055.1 Candidatus Sericytochromatia bacterium | reverse complement strand
AGCATCAAAACTTCTTTATTTTCATTAAAATCTCTAACCCAGCCTTCAAAGCAAACAAAACCACCAGCTTTATTATCCAATAGCTCTGATTTTAAATCACTATTTTCAAGCGGTATTTCTGAAATCAAAAAAATCATTTTGTTATTACCAATCAATTAATAAGGTTATATTATAATCCAATCCTAATTCTAACCATTTTATATTATTTTAATCACATGAACTATTATATAAGCCATAAAACCAACTGCGTTTGAATAGTTGAGCTTCATTATTTTTTCATAATTATCTAATATGTCTTTTTCTTGATAGTTTTTTGCCCAATAATAAATTTGTGACAGTACAAACAAATAAACAATTGCCACTAATATTAATTCAAAATATGTTTTTCTAATATAAAGAACAGAAAGCATAGATATTGATGATAAAAATACACATATTACCGAAAATCTAAATGAATTAGTAATACCCCAATAAACAGCAAATGTTTGGTCGTTTCTTTTTCTATCTTCTTCCACTTGATACAACTGAGTCAAAGGATACATTCCCATCGACATAAATATAGTTGTAAATATTCCTGAAATAAAAAGAGGAATATTGCTTATTGATGTAGTATGACAAAACCAACCAGCCAAAAATGCCAGTCCTCCTTGCCCTAATCCGATTGTTAAAATACTAAAATTTGGATCTGCTTTTAATCTAGTATATGGATGTGAATAAGCCATAGAAAGAATGAAAAATACCACATAAACTAAAAAGAACGATAGATTAATATACCAAGATATAACTAATCCGATTAATTTAAAAAGAACTGATAGATAAAGTATACCATCAGTAACTTTAGGAGGATTTTTTAAACCACCTATAGGACCTTCATCTTTATCATAGTAAGAATTATAAGCATTAGAGCCACCATACAAAAATATATGATAGGCAATAAATCCAAGCCAAAAATTTAAGTCAAAACCACCACTAGATAAAAAAGCACCCCATAAAAAAATAGGTGCCAAAACAAGTGACATATTAAGTCTTAGATGTAATAAAAAGTTCCTCATAACAATAGATTATAGGTTAATAGGTAATTTCAAATATATTATCATTTTAATATTTCTTGCCTTATATTATCTTTACCTTCTCTTAAAACTTTTAATTGTTGAAACAAATCTATTTCTTGTTCATTTAGTTCTTTTGGTACCATTATTTTTATTTTTACGTACATGTCACCTTTTTCTTCTGACTTATGATGAGGCATGCCTAGTCCTTTTAGACGAAAAGTTTTACCTGATTGACTATATTGTGGTACTTTTAAATTAACTGACGAGCCTGATAATGTTGGCACATGTATTTCTGTTCCCAAAACGGACTCATAGTCGGTAATAGGCATTTCACAGGTAATATTTTTTTTATCAAGTTTAAAGAAATTATGCTCTTTTATCTTTATTTTTAGATATATATCTCCACCATTATTACCACCTGGTATTCTAATTTTGGTGTCATTTTCTACACCTTTTGGAATATTAACCTTAATATCCTTTTTGGTATTTTCGCCTTGTAAACTAATAATTCTTGTCCCACCTAGATATGCTTCATTTAAGGTTATTTCTAATTCGCTAGTGATAGGATCTTGAGCGGGCTGACTATACTGTTGATTTGTGGATTTTCTTTGTTGACTTTTTCCAGCTGTGCTCCGACCACCCATATTTCCAAATGGTGAGCTACCAGCAGATTGGCTTTTATTACCAAAGAAGATCTCAAAGAAATCGCTAAAGTCATTACCATAAAATGTATTACCATTAACGTTTCCTGAGTCTTGGTATCTGGACTGTTCTCCATAATTTACATTCTCATATTTATCCCAATCAGAACCTAACGTATCATATTTATGTCTTTTATCTTTGTCACTTAATACCTCATTGGCTTCATTTAATTCTTTGAATTTTTGATCTGCTTCTTTTGTTTTATTAACATCAGGATGATATTTACGAGCTAACTTACGATATGACTTTTTTATTTCGTCCTCTGTAGCTTTTTTATCAACGCCTAAAACTTTGTAATAATCTTTGTATTGCATATATGTACTATCTTTATATAACTTTTAATAACTTAAATATCTAGTGTTAATTTTAACTTATTTTTTAATAACATTTAGTAAAGAGCTAAAACCTTATTCATCAAATCTTTTAAAAAACTTAAATTATTCGTTTGATTAACTAATGTTAAATTTTGGTTAACTCAAGCATATATTTAGATTAACTATCTATATATTAAATATAAAGATTAAAGTTTTATTGGAAGTTACTAAGATGAAAAAAGAATTTAAAATGACTGCACTAATTCTTAGTAGTACAATGATCTTTGCGTGTGGTGGAACACAAAACCCAGTGTCACTAACACAAGCTAAATATAACGTTTCAGTTGCTCCGATATGTAGTGCAAGTCCTACACAAGTACAAGCTTTAGACAGCTCTTCAACTGATGATGCCGAAGTTGAAGATAATACAGATACTAAAGCACCAATTATAACAAAAGTAGTATTAAAAACTGTAATATCAAAATCTCCAGCCCCTAAAGCTAATGATAGTTTTAACTTAGATAGTACTAACTTACCAACAATAAAAGCTCCACCTGTAGCTGCCAAACCAGTAATTACTCCAACAAAAAAAAGTAAATTAGGACAACTTCTTGACAAAGTTAAAAACTTATTCAAAAAGAAAAAATAGTACCTAAAATAAGGTTTTGCAACCTTTTGTTAGATTATAAATGTACAAAATCTTGTAAACATATTCTACTTGAATTTAAAAAGAATAATTTTCTAATTAGAAAATTATTCTTTTTTTGTATTTCTTAACTTTTTCTTTAATTCTAAAAATTCTTTTTGAAAAATTAGTATTTCTTCGTCTGTACAATCTTCAAGGTCAATTAAATCATTACGAGCTCCTTGATTACTAAATATAATCTCATCAATTTTTAGATGTATAGCTTTTGAATCACGATTTTGAGCATTTTGAATTAAAAAAACCATTAAAAAAGTGATAATAGTAGTACTTGTATTAATGACTAATTGCCAAGTATCAGAAAATTTAAAAATCGGTCCTGTAGCAGCCCAGACTATTATTACAAATAAAGCCATAATAAAAGCCCAAGGCGAGCCTACAGCATCTGAAGATTTATGTGAAAACCTTCTAAAAAAATCTTTCATATAAGTACAAGTTCCTTTAATATTTTAGTTTTTTATTTAAGTATAAAAAGAATAATCATAAATAATTAATTATCCACCTAATAAATTAATTTTTTATGATTATTATTCCATTTCACTTATTAAGTAATGTAAAGTGTAATTTTAAAGTTTCAACAATTAATAAATAAGTAAAAAAACTATGCTTAAAAGATCAAATTAGCTAAAATTATTAGTGATTGTTTAATAAAAAATTTATTGGAGAAAAATATGATGACGGATATAAATTCAAAAAGACTTCCTACATTATTTATCACTCATGGTGGTGGTCCATGTTTTTTTATTGAAACTAATGGAATCTGGGATAAAATGGGTGATTGGTTAAAAAATCTTGGTATCTCTATCGGTATAAAGCCAAGAGCTATTATAGTTATATCTGGTCATTGGGAAGAAAAAGATGTTACTGTTATGACTAATCCAAAAGCACCACTTTTTTATGATTATAGTGGTTTTCCAGACCATACGTACCATCTTAAATATGATTTATCTGGTTCTCCTGAATTAGCTAAGAAAGTACAAAATTTACTTTCAGAAGTTGGTATTGAGGTAAAAGATGATTCTAAACGAGGTTATGATCATGGTGTTTTTGTCCCATTTAAACTTATTTATCCTGATGCTGATATTCCTCTAATTGAGTTATCATTGAAAAATGATCTTGATCCTGCAACACATATTAAAATTGGACAAGCCTTATTACCTTTAAGGGAGCAGGGTGTGTTAATTGTAGGAAGTGGTTCAAGTTTTCATAATATGCGAGGCTTTAATTCACAAGGAACAGAAATATCAAAGGATTTTGATGATTGGTTAACACAAGTTGTTTCTGAAGATAAAGAAATAAGAAATGAACATCTTAAAAATTGGGAAAATGCACCTTCAGCAAGATTATCTCATCCAAGAGAAGAACATTTAATTCCTCTGATGGTCGCAGCAGGAGCAGCAGGTGATGATTTAGGAAAAAGAGTCTTCTCTGATAATATAATGGGTGTAACTCTATCATCTTTCCAATTTGGTTAAAATTAAGAATTTGCTAAAAATTAAATCAATTACTGAGCAATTAAGTGTATTGAGGTTCTCAACAAAATGGCTTTTTATTTGTCTTATTGTAGGAATACTATCAGGCTCTGCCTCTGCAATTTTTCTTTTTAGTTTGGAATGGGCAACTAATTGGCGTGAATCTCATATTTGGATTATTTTATTTTTACCAATAGCTGGATTAATAATAGGTCTTACATATCATTATTTGGGACAAAGTGTGAGCAAAGGTAATAATTTATTATTGGATGAGATTCATGAGCCAAAAAATATTATTCCCTTTAAAATGTTACCATTGGTTTTATTTAGTACAATTACTACACATCTTTTTGGTGGTTCATCAGGTCGAGAGGGTACTGCTGTACAAATGGGTGGTGCAATTGCAGACCAATTAACGAAAGTATTTAAACTTATTCCAGAAGAAAGAAAAATACTATTAATTGCAGGTATAAGTGCTGGTTTTGCTTCAATATTTGGAACTCCTATTGCGGGAACGATCTTTGCTTTGGAGGTTTTTATGATTGGAAAAATAAGTTATGAAGCTCTCTTACCAAGTCTTTTTTCAGCAATTATTGCCGATTATGTATGTCATTTATGGAGTATTCAACATACACATTACAGTATTCCTTTTATTCCCAAACTATCGCCAATATATTTTTTATATGCAATCTTAGCTGGAATTATTTTTGGCTTAACCTCGATATTATTCACTAAGGCTACTAACTTTTGGGATAATTTATT
>JACMQJ010000702.1 GCA_014377055.1 Candidatus Sericytochromatia bacterium | reverse complement strand
GTTATACAAGCTGTCAGTAGATTACCAAAACTTACTATGCTATGTCTTAATCATGATAATCAAGACACTTATGCTTATATACCAATTTTTCCTTCGGACTCAATGATCGAAGGTATTAGGCTTGCTAAAGATAATGGTTTATCTATAAGCTTTATTGATTTGGCTATTAAAGATTATAAAGTGGTAGAAGCTTTTCAAAGTCCTGATGACTACGCTATTAATACTATTGGCTTAGAAAAATTTTATGATCTTAACAGGCAATATTTACCAAAGTCAGATAATCAAACTGATAATAAGCGTGAAAGTAACATGGCTTTTCATCTTAATAGATTAAGTAAAAATTTTGAACGTGTTTTATTTATTGGTGGTATGGCTCATTGGGAAAATATTAGAGAACATTTGGTACAACAAACTTATATGTTTCATCCTCATGAGCTAGAAATGATTAATCCTCCTTTTCTTGCCAAGCCTGGAGATAAAGCTCTTTTTTCATTACTTGAAGAAATTCCGTATCTTGTTTTTAATTATGAAATAGCTCGTAGATTTAATTTACCTTATGACAAATGGCAAACTATTATTAAATTATTACAAGAAGTAAAATCATTACCATTAATTGAAGAAGAAAATTATAATACTCGTGAAATGAATAATTTAATTGATTATGCAAAAAAGTTAGCTCATATTGATGATGAAATTATTCCTGATTTATATAATCTTTTGTTATCTGCCAAACAAACACTTGGAGATGATTATGGAATCGAATTATTAGATTTATCAATGAAATATCCTTTTAAAGAAGATGATAATTTACCAATAATTAATCTTGAAAATAATAATTTTACAATGGGCGGCAAAAAAATAAGTTTAAAAAGAAGTCTGCCTGATTTTGCGATGAATACGTTACCTGATAATCAATGGCAAAAGTTAGAATTAATTAGAAAAAAGAAAGATGAAATACCTGACGATTATATTAGTGAATGGTTTGATTTTGGATTTTATTCACATGTACCAGAAGATACTATTTTGGAAAATTTTATTGATCGAATGGAAAATAAAGTTATTAACGAAATGGTTATACAACCAAAGATACATGAGTTCTCAGGTAGTTTAATGGATGGTCTTGAATTAAGAGAAACAATCCGAAATTTTACCAATAAAAAAATATATGTTAAAGAATTTAAAAAAGAAAAGATTAGTATCGGTGCATGGCTCATGATTTTTGATGATGAATTAAGTGCAATAAAATATCCTTGGGCAATGTCATTATCTGCCGAGCATCATAATGAGTCTGATATAGCGTTTTATGCGACTAATCCATTATTACATCCTGTTAGTAGACAAATTATTAAAGCTGAATACGGAGCTTTATTAGCATTTAAGCCACCACTTGCTGACAATAAAAAAATTAGTTGGGAGGATATAGATATTATGGAAGATCTACGAATCTATCAAATGACAATGCTGGCAATAGATCTGTGTACTACCAATGGTATTCTTTACATAGCTTCAAAACCACCTGAACCATATTTTTACAAAATAGCTGCTCAAAAAAATAAAAAGATTTATTATCTTTCTCTAAATAAATTTTCTAATAGAAATTTAAAAAAAATAAAAAGATTTCATTTGCTAAAAACTAGAAAGACAAGAAATATAGCGGATGATTATATTTAACTTTATAGTTTTTTGACTTTTCTTATTATTAAACTTTTTGCAATGATTATTTTAATTAATGATATGGGTTATTATTTTCTCCCTTTTCTTAGTCCCTTCCTTTGCAAAGGAAGGTTAGGATGGATTTATTCTTAACGCTATAATATTAATTTAGCAAATGCTTATAATCCCTCTAACTCCCTTTGCAAAGGGAGGACAAGGTTACTG
>JACMQJ010000701.1 GCA_014377055.1 Candidatus Sericytochromatia bacterium | reverse complement strand
TATTAAGGCTATAGATGATTTAGAAAATAATATAGATGTTACTGAATATAGTAGTGTGGATGATTATTTTAAAGCCAAAAAGAAAAAGCCGAAAAAATGAAAATCCGTGAACAGAAGCAGTTTAAAAAAGATTTAAAAAAAATAGAAAAACAAAATAAAGATATTGATAAGCTAGATGAGGTAATATGGCTTTTGGCTACAAATAAAATCTTAGAGCCTAAATATTTAGATCATCCTTTATCTGGAAATTATAAAAGTTATCGTAAGTGTCATATTGAACCTGACTGGTTATTAATTTATAAATTATCGGATGACACTCTAAACTTAGCAAGAACAGGTTCTCACTCAGAGCTTTTTTCTTAAGTAATTTGAGTAATTCTGAGTTTTAAAACAGGAGTACAAATTAATGAATATGAGATTATTAAAGGATGAAAAAAATTATAGGAAAGCGACCAAAAAACTATATGAACTTTTCCAAATTGAAGATTTAACTTCTAATCAAGAGTTATCAGATGAATTTGATATATTATCTTTATTAGTAGAAGATTATGAAAAGAAACATTATCCAATTGAATACCCAACTGATCCTATAGAAGCAATATTATTTCGTATTGAACAAATGGGTCTTAGTAAAAAGGATTTAGTTTCTATACTTGGTTACAATAGTAGAGTTTCAGAAATAATATCAAAAAAAAGGAAGCTAACTCTACCAATGATTAGAAAATTAAATGATAAATTAAAAATACCTTTAGAATCATTAGTACAAGCTTATTAAGATGAATAATAATGCTATAACTCAGGCTTTAGATTAATTAGCATATAAGCATGAGACTCTTCCTACGTCAGAGTGACATACACATCAATTGTCATTCTGAATGCAACCTAGTGGAATGAAGAATCTCAAAGCTAACGCTAACCGAATTATAAATTTTGTATATGAAAAATCTAATAATCATATTTTTCGTCCGTGAAATCAGTGTAATCAAACAAATCCGTGATTCAGACAAAAAAAAGACTTGGAAAATACCAAAGATTCTATTAAAATTGTTTTTGACATCGAATAATTTTAAAGCAAAGAAAGTAAAATAAAGAAATTATGCCAAGTGTAACCAATGAAAAAGCCTTAGAATCAGCTATAGAAAAAAAACTTAGTGGTACTTGTCTTGAAGAGCTGGGGACTACTTCAGGGGTTTCAGAGCGTGCTGAATTATATCGTGCAGGTAATGGTTATTATCTGGGTGAAACTAAAGATTTTAATGCAAAATATGGTATTGATGAAAAACGCTTTTGGAACTTTTTGGAAACAACACAAAAAGATGAATTAGAAAAACTTCAAAAACAAAATGACTGGAAACTTAAGATATTGGAACGCCTTGATCGTATGATTAAAAAATATGGTGTTTTAAGTATATTACGCAAAGGTCTGGAAGTTGATGACGCTAACTTTGTATTTATGTATGTTTTACCACTGGCAAGCAGTAGCAAAAGTATCAAAGATAATTTTGAAAGTAACCAATTTAGCGTTACTCGTCAAATAAATTATTCACTGGATAATAAGAGAGAAGAAATTGGTCTGGTACTTTTTCTTAATGGCTTACCTATTGCCACAATGGAATTAAAAAATCCGTGGACAGGACAAACAGCAAAAGTACAGGGACAGGATCAATACAGGTATAAAAGAGATATAAGTCAGCCATTATTACAGTTTGGACGTTGCCTTGTACATTTTACAGCCGATACTGATGAAGTATATATGACTACCAAGTTAGAAGGTAAAGATACTTTCTTTTTACCATTTAATCTAGGTAATAATCATGGTAAAGGTAATCCGCCAAATCCATTTGGTCATAAATCATCTTACCTCTGGGAAGAAGTTTTAACCCGTTCCAGCGTTGCCAATATTATTCAGCATTTTGTTAGGTTTGATGGTAGTAATAAGGATAATTTATCGAAGCGTAACTTGTATTTTCCACGTTATCATCAAATGGATGTAGTAAGAAAAATTCTTGCTGATGCCAGTAAAAAAGGAGTAGGGCAGACATATTTAATTCAACATTCTGCTGGTTCTGGTAAATCAAATTCGAT
Source organism: Candidatus Sericytochromatia bacterium (assembly GCA_014377055.1). GTDB lineage: Bacteria > Cyanobacteriota > Sericytochromatia > UBA7694 > JACMQJ01 > JACMQJ01. The sequence goes on along the minus strand of JACMQJ010000701.1, from coordinate 1,074 downwards.
TACCTGGGCTGCTTACCAGTTGATAGAAACATATCCTGAAAGTGATAAGATTCCAGGAAGTAAAGGTATTGATAATCCTCTATTTGATTCAGTTATAGTTGTAACTGACCGAAGATTATTAGATAAACAGCTTAGAGAAAATATCAAAGAGTTTTCTGAAGTAAAAAATATTGTTGCCCCTGCTTATTCATCCAAAGAATTAAGAGAAAGTCTGGAAAGTGGTAAAAAAATAATTATTACTACTATTCAAAAGTTTCCATTTATCATTGATGGTATCGCTGATTTAAGTGAAAAAAGATTTGCTGTAATTATTGATGAAGCACACAGTTCACAAAGTGGCTCTGCTTCAGATAACATGAATCGTGCAATGGGTCAAACATTATCAGAGGATGAAGATGAATCTGATCCTCAGGATAAAATTTTGGAAGCAATGCGTTCAAGAAAAATGCGTGGAAATGCTTCTTATTTAGCATTTACAGCAACCCCAAAACCTAATACTTTAGAAAAGTTTGGTATAAAACAAGAAAATGGTACATTTAAACCTTTTCATTTATATTCAATGAAACAGGCTATTGAAGAAGGCTTTATCCTTGATGTATTAGCAAACTATACTACTTATAAGAGTTATTATGAAATTGAAAAATCAATTGAAGATAATCCTTTATTTGATACAAAAAAAGCACAAAAGAAACTAAAAGCTTATGTTGAAACTCACCGTCAGACTATTGATACCAAAGCCCAAATAATGATTGATCATTTCATTACCAAAATAGTAAATACAAAAAAGCTAAAAGGTAAAGCAAAGGGAATGGTAGTTACACAAAGTATCAAGTCAGCTATCCTTTATTTCTTTGCTATCCGTAAATCTTTAGAAGAAAAAGGTAATCCTTTTAAAATAGTTATCGCTTTTTCTGGTAAAAAAACAGTTGAGGGTATTGAATATTCAGAAGATATTATTAATTGTTTTGCTGAAAAAGATACTCGTGATAGATTTGCTGATGATGATTACCGATTATTAATAGTTGCTAATAAGTATCTTACAGGTTTTGATCAGCCAAAATTAACTGCTATGTA
>JACMQJ010000140.1 GCA_014377055.1 Candidatus Sericytochromatia bacterium | reverse complement strand
TTGATTTTTATTATTAATCTCACTTTGAGCATTTATTTTATTATTAATATTATTTTTAGGATCAATACTATTATTTATTTTTGGGTTTGAAGTAATATTTCGTAAATCATCAATAATACCAAGCTGACTTTTTAAAATATTAATGTTTTCATTGATACCTGTAAATGTCTTATTTGTAGTTGTATCGATCATCTCCAAGCTATTAATACTATTAAAATCTAATTCTTGCATCTGTGAATGATCAATATTTTCTAAAGGTAAGATCTTTATTTTATCAGAGTCTTTAATAATTAAATTATTTTTGCCATTAATACTAACTTCCAAAGGATGATTCAAAGATATATTATTTATAATCTTTGTACTATCAAAGATTACAGGCTTATTTTTATTATTCAATAATAAGGTTTTTGTATCATCTATTTTGATAGGTAATTTTAATTCTATCAAATTATTAGCATCTTTTTTTTCTATATTTATGTAGCTTAATTTATTTTTTTCTGGTAAGACTACCTTATAGCTATCATTCACTTTAATGATAAAAGGATCTTTTTGATTATCAATATTTTTAAGATTAGGCTCTGAAACAGTCAATAGCTTTGGCTTATTTGAATCAACACTAGGTAATAATATTTCTATATTTCCATCTTTTTTATCAATTAATTGAGGTGTTTTTATTTCAGTAGAATTTTTTAAAATACTTGGGTAATCAAAAACTTTAACTCCATTTTTATCAGGTATAGATATAGAAATATTTCCATTATCATTAATAACAGAAATATTTTTATTTGTTATTTCACTACTTTTTGACAAGGATTTTAAATTAGTAGATTTGAGAGTATTAGTTGTAGGATCTAAGAAGATTAACTTTTCTTCAAAAATAGCTGGCAATTTAATTTCGGTATTATTAATATTTTTATCAGCTAAATTTATTAATTTGACTTCTTTATTATTTCGATTAACAAAGATAGATGGATTACCATTTTTATCCTCAGCAAAAAAAACTTCTTTATCGTTTTTAAACTCACGCTTATTATTCAATGGTATAAGAACAGTTTTATCTTTGCTAAATGGATCTTGTAATACTATAGTTTCTTTGTTATTAATCTTAGTTTTAAAAAGATTGTTTATCTCTTTTGACACACTATTATCAACTTTTAAAGCAGGTATTATTGTATCATTTTCAGCTGTAGGCAAGACATACAAAGTTTGATTATTTAAATTTAATTTAATAGGCTCTTGAATTTTTTTTGCTAAATTAGTTATATTTTTAAAATAAATTTTACCATCGGATGATTTACTAATAACAACATCTTTACCATTTAATTTAAATAACTTAGGTGTATTTTCATCTATGTTACTGATAAGAATAGATTTTATTACATTATTAACTTCACTTCGTGCTTTAATATTATTAGAATTATTTACTATTTTATTTTCTTGATTATTAGCTATTTCACTAATCTTACTTTCTAATTTAACATTTTTATTTAATATTTTACTATTTTCTTGCTGAGGGTTAATTATAGATTTATCAATTTCTAATTTATTAGGATCACTAACTTTTTGTTCAGGATTAATTGCTGGTATCTTAGCTTCTAATTTAATATTTTGATTATTATTTTTAATAATTTCTTTGGATTGATCTGATATACCTGTATTCCTTAGACCACTATCGAAAGTTTTAATATTATCAGAGCTATCTTCATTACCATCAGGAACAATTAATAGAGAGTCTAGTTGTACTTTATTAATAACATTCACATTATTTAAAGTATTTTTTGCTGATATAGTTGCTAAATATTGAGTTATTTGTGAATTTATACTTTTATAATCAATTTTTGTTTTGATAATATTGTTTGTTTTTAATTCAGTATTTAAGACATTTTCCTTATTTTTTGTTGTAACTAGATTTGTTATTTTTTCTTCAGATTTTTGTTGTATAACAATTTTACTTTCTATTTTTTTATTAGTTATTTTTTCTTTTTGTGTATTATCAACAACATTTTTTATTTCTATAAAATTACTCTTTTTATTGGTCTTAAGAACTCCTGTTACCTGTATTCGTTTCTGTGGGTCATTTTTAGAAATAATCTTATCTGTGCTATTAACATTCTCTTTAATATCTATGGTTTTGTTATTTGATTTAATTTCAACTTTTTGTTCTAGGTTAATATTTGTAGTATTACTTTTAATTTGTTGGTTATCTATTAATAAATTGCTTTCTTCCAGTGATTGATTAACATCTTTATTGACTTGATTATTGACATTTGCATTACTATCTACCAATTGATCACTATCAATATTGTTTATTTGTTTATTATCTTGATTATTTTCGGTAACAATATCTTCCACGATAACTTTACCAATGACAATATTACTCTCTGCCATATCATCAATACATTGGTTTAACTCGTCAATTTTACCGCTCAAGTCTTTTATATCTGTGACAAAATCTTTATTATCCATAATTTCTTTGACAGCTTGGATTCGATGGTCTGTAATTTCTAAACTATTGGCAACCAAAAAAAGAAATGCTTCTAAAGCAATTTGAGTGTCAAGCCTATACTGAGCCATCATCTTGTGCATATAAGCCATAGTAGCTTGATTAATATCTTGATCTTGATAGTAGAGAGCCATTGCTATAGCACGATTTTTTTTATCTGTAGAAAGATTTTGAGATTTTAAAATTTCTGTAATAGCTGATTCTTCAGAGCTTACTTTTGGATAATTTTTTATTATTGAATTTTTCTGTTCTGGATCATTTGTTTTTATTGGGGCTTGATTTGAAGTCGAAGAGAGTTGTTGAGCCTGAGGCTGATTATAGCTATTATTAATAAAACTAAAGTCAAAGGAACTCAAATTTAAACACTCCTAGTTATACATTTTTTTAGATTCTAATTATATAAAATAGTACAAATTCTTTCTAAATATGATCAACTTAATTATAATTTTATGAACTTATAATGCTTTGATAAAAATGCAGGGAAAAAGCCAACCCTTTAATAAATTATATCATGGAGTTGGCTCTAAGTCTTTTTATTTAGATTTATTTAAAATTAAGCTTTAGCTTTAGCTTCTGCATTAACTCTTTTCATTAATCTTGATTTTTTTCTTGCAACAGTATTTTTGTGAACAATACCTTTTGATACTGCTTTATCCATTTTGCTTATTGCAATAGGTAATTCTTTCTTTAAGACTTCTTCATCTTTTAAAGATTCTAATACTTTTCTAGTTGCTGTTTTGATAGATGATTTTACTGCAACATTACGTTGACGATTTCTTTCTGCAACTTCAACTCTTTTAAGACCTGATTTAATTCTTTTAGCCATTTTTATTAAAAACCTACACTGTAAAAATACGATTCATTAAAATATAATAATCAAATAATTAACTTCTAATTAAGTATTAGTATAACTAAATAATTTTATCACAAAAAAACACGATTATCAAGAGCCAAATCATACCCTTCTTAAAGAGTTTGATTAATTAATCCTTCCAAACATCTTTTAATATTATATTTTGATTTCTTTCAGCACCTACAGAAACAATTGCAATAGGAGTTGACGTAAATTCTTCAATAAATTTTAGATAGGTTTTTGCTTCTTTAGGTAATTCATCCCAAGTTGTACATTGAGATATGTCACATTGCCAGCCCTTAAATGATTTATAGACTGGCTCAACGCCTTCAAGAATATTTACAGTTGCTGGATATGATAACAAAAATTTATTATTGTATTTATAGCCTGTACAGATACAAATTTCTTTAAAATCAGAAAGTACATCTAATTTTGTAATGACCCAATAATTTACACCATTAATTTTTCTAGAATAGTCTGCCATAAACAAATCTAGCCAACCACATCTCCTTTTTCTGCCTGTTGTTGTGCCAAACTCTTTACCTACATGAGTTAATAAATTACCTACTTCATTGGTTTGCTCACATGGAAAAGGTCCAAATCCAACTCTGGTCGTATAAGCTTTTAAAACACTAACAACTTTATCAATCATTGTAGGAGGAATACCAGTGCCTGTACAAGCACCTGCCGAGGTTGTACTTGAAGAAGTTACATAAGGATATGTACCATGATCTATATCAAGAAAAGTACCTTGAGCACCTTCAAAAATTATATTTTCTTTATTATCAATTGCTTCATGTAACATCTCAAAAGTATTGGCAATATAAGGTTTTAACTGTTCAAGAGTTTCTTTATAACCATCAATAATATCTGGATGCTCTACAAAATCAATGAATCTAATTCCATGTCTACTTATTTTATCTGTATAACAAGGGCCTATACCTTTTCCTGTAGTTCCAACTTTTTTGGTTCTAAACTCTTCTTGTTTTTTATCTCTATTGATATGATCAGGTGTTATTATATGTGCTCTTTCACTAATAAATAATTTACCTTCAACTGAATAACCTTTTTCTTCAAGACTACTTATTTCACCAAGTATAAATTCAGGATTGACAACAACGCCATTTCCTAAAACACACTTTTTTCCTCTAACAATACC
>JACMQJ010000700.1 GCA_014377055.1 Candidatus Sericytochromatia bacterium | reverse complement strand
TCAGATAAATATCTCCCAACAACATTAAAAATACAATTAAAATAAACTGTTAATTATTTATTAATTAAAGGTACTATATTTTAGTTTTTTATTATTGTATAATTAAAAAAAACTTGCATTAGAGTTTTCATTCGGTAATTTATTTTAGTAATTAATTAATACAGAACAATGGACATAAAAGGACTATTAAAGTTAAGTTACATCTACCCACTTATGCGTTCTGCTTTAAACTATGAAAAGCAAAATATGCTAGAAGAGGCGTTGAGAGATTGTAGGGAAGTAATCAAGATTCATCCTGATTACACTGAAGCTCATAACTTACTTGGCAAAATTTATGAGAGACAAGGTAAAGTTGAATATGCTTTATCTAAGTTTAACCAAGTTTTAAAATTAAATCCTGATAATTTTGATGCTCATTTTAGCTTAGGTATTTTGTACAAAAATCGTATAAAAAATAAGACTATGTCTGAAATTATTGCTAATAGTTTAGAAAACTCTTATGATAATGCTATTGAAGAATTTAAAACTGTAGTATTAATCAAACCTGATTTTGAACAAGCTTATATCGAGATGGGACACATATATGTGGAGCGCAATGACTTTTCTGAGGCGATCAGACAATATAAAGCAGCCATAAAAATAAATTCAGAAAATGCTGAATCTCATAATTTTTTAGCTAAAGCTTATGAAAGAGATGAAAGAATAGAAGAAGCAACCGTCGAATACAAAAAATCAGTCAAATTGGATAATAATTATAGTGAGCCTCATTATAATCTTGGCGTTATTTATAATGAAAAATTAAAACCTAGAGATGCTATGAGCGAATTAAAAGAAGCTATTAGAATTAATCCTACAGATTTTAGATTTTATTATCAACTAGCATTATCTTACGAAAAAATAGAGTCTTTTGATGAAGCTATCAAATATTTTAAGCAAGCTCTCAAAATTAATCCACATGATACAGTTAGTCACGTAGATCTAGGATTTGCTTATGATAACATTGGTAGAGCAGACAAAGCTAGAATAGAGTTTAAGGAAGCAATACGAACCAATAGAAATAACTCTTACGCTCATCTAGCTCTAGGTATTTCTTACGAAAAAGAGAATAGCCTTGAAGAAGCAATGTACGAATACAAGGAGGCTATTAGGTTAAGCCCTGATTACGCCAGAGCTTATTATAATCTTGCCAATGTCTACGAAAATAAAGAAATGTTTGAACAGGCTATTGAAGAATACAAAAAAGCAATTGTAGTTGATCCAGACGATGAATATTTTCATAACAATTTAGCTATGCTTTATTACAAAACAGATAATCTTGATGAAGCTGTAGTATATTTTAAAGGATTTATTAAACATCATCCAAATAATAAATATGCGACTCGTTATCTAGGGTTTATTTATGAAAAACAAAAAAAGTTTGCTGAAGCAATCAAAGAACTAGAAGAAACAATAGTTCATTATCCAGAGTATTACGATGCTTATTACAACTTGGCTATTATTTATAAACAAAATGGCGAAAATGAAAAAGCAATTGAGAGCTTCAAAATAGTTTTAGAATCATGTCCTGACGATTATCCAGATGCTTATTATCATATTTCTGAAATCTATAATAAAAACGAAGATGACTCAGATAAGGCAATAGATGCTCTATCTGAATATGTTGCTTATACACCTGGCGATATTGATGGACATTATGAACTGGCGACTACTTACATTAATCAAAAAAAATATGAAGAAGCAATTACGGAATTAAATAAAGTTATTAAATTGGATCCTGAATACACAGAAGGTCATTATAATCTTGGTTTTGTTTATAGTATGCAAGGTAAAACAGAAGAAACAATTAGTAAATATAATGATACGTTGAGATTATCACCTGAACATATTTATGCGATACTTGGACTGGGTAATCTTTATTATGGACTTGGAAGATTTGATGAAGCTATTGAAGAGTATAAAAAAGCAATAAAGCTAAAACCTGACGATGTTAATTTATTAAGAACTTTGGGTTATGTTTATCAGCAAATGGGTAAATTTAAAGATGCGATAGTCTTATACAAAACGTATATGTCTATTTCACCAAATAATTTTGAGAGTGAAGAGATACTTGAGCTAATTGATAGTTTGAGAACAAAAATAGCGATTTAATTGATTATTGTTATTTATAGTTGAGATTTTATAAAGGGATAACGAATGAGTGGAGAACCATTAGATAATTCAAAGGCAGATAAAAAAGAAAAGATTGTCATCAATCTTGACGCAGAAAAAATAAAATCTGTTAGTAATACTTATTCTTTATATACCTCTATGGAAGTAGAAGCGACTGAAAAAACTACACATAATGTAGAATCTAAATCATTTCATTCCAATATAAGAAATAAAGATGTTGAGTCAATTAAATCTCTAAAGCCTGAGTTACAAAAACCAATAAAAAAACTTCTTAGTACTGTATCTAAGGAACAAGTACAAAAATTAATTAATCCTACAGAAGAGCAAAAAGGAAGATTATTTAATAAAAAAGGTTCTAATACATTCTCTGATCTATCTGAACAAGAAAAAGCAATTTTGATGAGAAAAATGGATGACTGGAAAGTTAATGAAGAAATAGCTGAAATAAATGCTACTGTTGCAGTATCATGGATTAATAATGTTAGTTCCCCACAAACCGCAAATCCTGGAACAAACAAATTAAATGCTAGTAATACAAATAAGTTGAACGATAATAAATAATATGTCTAACGAAATTATATCAATAAAAAGAGTCTTAACAACTGTCATAGGTGAAGCTAGATCCGAAAAGTATATGCAAAAACCTGATGCAAACTTTTTTGACGGTAATTCTATTTATCAAGCAGCATTGACACATTTATTGAGTGGTAAAACTGAAAAAGCTATTATACATATTATTTATGGTTTAGATTTGGATCGAACTAATATGCAATTATTACATTTATGCAAAACTATGTTACTTAGTATTAGTGAATACTTATTTGAAAATAATACAGAGGTTTATAGACAAAAATATCCTGATTTATACAAAGCTGACATAGATCTCAGTAAAAATGTCCGTGAATCTGAAAAATTAGTCGAGTTAACTGAAAGAAAGCTCAAAGTAGCAACAAGCGATCTAAGAGATAGTAAGCCAACGTTTTTTTCAGTCAATAAATTCTTTATTACTTATTTTTTCAAAAAGAGAAGACTAATTAAGGAAATAGATCAATTAGAAGAAAATTTATCGTTTTATAATGATGAATTTTCTGATATAAAAAAGACAATTAAACATATATCACCACTAGTTAAAGTTGATGAATACTCCAAGATTTTGGGTTTAATAATTGAGATTTGTACATTTCCAACTCGTTATGAGTGGATTTTATCAAAGAAATAGCTTTGAGATTTAGTGTCCATGTAGCGATGTTTTAACAAACGTCCTCTT
>JACMQJ010000699.1 GCA_014377055.1 Candidatus Sericytochromatia bacterium | reverse complement strand
AGATATTAGAGAAATAATTCAAAAAACAGCTCGAGAAGGTAAAACAATTATTATTGCCAGTCATATTCTTGATGAAATAGAAAAAGTATGTACTCATGTTGCTGTCATAAAAAAAGGTAATTTATTAGCACAAGGTGCTATCGAAAGTGTTTTGAGTAGAGATGATATTATTGAGCTTTCAGGTGATGATTTGGGTAAAATAGAATCCATACTACAAGATTATCGTGGCATCAAAAAGATAACTAGGGCAGGAAATAAAGTCTTATTATCAATTGAAAAATCAGTTTTACCAGAAGATATTAATCGTCGATTATTTGAAAATAATATTTTTTTATCTCATCTCATGGTAGTTAGAAAAAGCTTAGAAGAAACATTTTTAGAATTAACAGCAGAACAAAAATGATCAAATTATTAAAAATAGAATTCAACAAAGTAAAGTCATACAAAGCATTTTGGATATGTATTATTTTATATTCAGTACTTTTACCACTTTTATTTACTAGTGTTAGGAGTATAGATCTTAAGTCAGATCTAAGAGAAACAGCTCTAAGCATGGTTTATAATTTTCCTAATCTATGGCATAACATTACCTATTTTGCTGGTTGGTTTAATATACTACTCTATTTAATTATGATTCTTTTAATCACTAATGAATTTATTTTTAAAACAGCAAGGCAAAATGTTATAGACGGACTAAGCAAAGCTCAATTTGTTTTTAGCAAATTATTATTAGGTGTAGTTTTGTCTTTATTTACAACATTATTAGTTACTGTAGTTGGATTAATTAGTGGTTATAGTTTTTCTGAAATAGCTCCTACATCACAGATGATAATGGAAAAGTCAAGTTTTGTGTTGGCATATTTTGTCCAAACAGTTGGGTATATGACTTTTGCTATATTTATTGCCTTTCTTTTTAAAAGACAAGGATTTTCAATTATATTTTTCTTAATTTACTCATTAGCTGTAGAAAATATTGTTTCACTTAAGTTACCAGAGTTAGTTGGCAGATATTTACCTTTAACATCATTCTCTGGACTGATCAAAAGCCCATTTTCTAAACTTATTACTGGAGTATCTCAAGAAGCACCAGAATTAAAGTTTTTTATTGCCTCAATTATATACATATTTGTTTTTTCTGGACTTTCTTATTTAGTTTTAAAAAATAATGATATATAAAAATAAACCTATTTATGATATAATCAGACACTAGTTATTTTTAGCCCAAAAATTACTTAAATATGCAAAAAAAAATATCTAAATTGTTGTTCTCATCATTGCTTGTCTTAACTTTTAATAGCAATGCCTATAGTTCTGAAATTAATTTAGTTAAAAATCAGACACCTATCAATAATACCTATAATCTAACTGAGAGTGTGCTGGATTATCAACCTGATCCCAGTTCTCCTTATCTAAGAAATTATAAAAAAGAATTACTTGATAAAAAAGTTGATACAGGTAAAGCCATGGGGTTATCTGGATTATATTTTGGGTTAGGACAAATATATTCAGGAGATACTAATCGTGGTGCATTAATTCTTGCTGGTGGTACGTTACTTACAGCAACCGTTTTATTGGTATTAATACCAACTTTTGCCAATCGTCAACAAGGTGTAACTGCAACGGCAGGTGCTATAAGTTATGGCACTCTTGGGGTTGCTTATATTTTAAATATTAGAGATGCTTATACAACTGCCGAAAGAATTAATAAAGATATTGATGAAAAATTACTTTATTCTAATACTTTAATTAAAGAATTGGATAAAGTATCTGTTGAAACAAAAAATCAATCTTTTGGATTAAGTTACAAAGCATTAAGCTTCTAAATTTTTGATAATCAAAATAACTGTTATACAAGGAAATATTAATGAAAAAATATTTAAAAAAAAGTCTAATACTAGCATTATTATTTTGTGCGATTACTCCAAATGTTGCCCACGCAATTAATGTTTCATATTCAGATAAAACTAAAAAAGTTTCAACAATTATTGATCTAAAAACAGGAACAGCTTTACCATTTAACTTTGCTATTGATGGAGGTTTTGAAATACTTCCTTCTTATTCAGCAATTGTAGGACCACTAGCAAATATTAGTACAGGCGATGAAAGATTTAGTACAATGACAAATGTTCAGGCTAATTTATCCTATAATTTTAGCTTACTAGATGCTCGAACAGTACTTGGTAATTTTAACCCCACATTTTCGCCATACATAGGATACAAACACTTCTTTTCTTATACGGGAACTGGTGGTTTATCAACTTCACAAATACAACCAACCACTAGTTTATATAATCTTGGTGGTGTTAATTATGGTTTACGTTTTACCTCAAGTATTCCTTTGGGATTTTATGTTTATGCTGAAGCTGGTGCAACTAGCCTTCTTAATGGATCATGGAGTCAGTACAAACCTGACATATCTGGAACATTATCAGGTGGTAGCTTATTTTTACCTAATGCAGCAGTTGGTGCAAGTTTTAATCTATTCAACGCTTTTACATTGAGAGCAGGTTATAATTTAAGATATGTTCCTGATATAAGAAGCCAAACATTAGCTCTTACAGACAGCTCAAAAGCTTTGGTTCATTCTTTTGATGTTGGAGTATCGTTTCTATTCTTTTCAATCTAAAGTTTAACTACCCTAAAACATAAATAAGAATGTTTTTACTACGAATAAGAAACTAATCAAGACTAATGAACACTAATAATTTTTTAATATTTACTTGTTTCTTCATTCATGTAATTAGTGCAATTAGTGGCTAAATCCTATTCTTTAAAGTTAAATATATTAGATGTTTAGAGTGACAGATTATCAAAGTTAAGATAAGGTAAAAAATAAGTTAAAAAAAGCTTGACAAGTTAAGAATCAAATGTTATTATATAAGTATGGTGAAAGAACGAAACGAAAGCCTAAAAGTAAAAAACTGATCTGGTCTAGCTGACAAGTAGGTAAAAAGCTTTTTAAATTTTAGTTTAGGAAAAGGAAAGGGAAACCCAACCAAATGCTGACACTATTCACACGTTTAGCTAGTAGATCTTATCTGAAAAGTTAAAATATCTAATACCTGGTAATAACAGGAAGTGTTAGGACTCAATTAGTTTTGGGTCATGCCGAACTGATGACGGCTCTGGTGATTGTTTAGTATCGAGAGATATAAATTAAGAAATCCAAAATCCTTGAATGGTAATGTGTCAGGGGAATAAGTTGCAGTCCCTGTTATTAAAAAACATAAACTTAGTTGTGAGTGTCGATGAAAGCTAAAAGTCTCTTAAATGAGATAGCAAGGGCAGTATTGTTGTCCAGACTGATAAAGTCAAATATCCAAGCTAAGGCTAGATAGCTCAATGAGGTTTTGTTGATAGAAACCTCAATATTTTTACAAATCCTGAGTAAGGAAATGATAAAAATGTTAAAAATCTGGAAGCAGCTTAGGCTAGTGATGAGGAAGGTCAGTGGCTGAATGTTAACAGCCGAGCTAGTTTAGTTAATCTGAGAAGAGAAGCTAGATTCGTAAAATCTCAGTTTTGGTGAAAGCTAATAATGAGGAATAAGATAGCCTAATTGATGAAAGTCGAATGGCTCAGCTCTGAACGAGTTGTCAGGTAAGAAATTTCTGGAGTGCATGTTATGAAAGTAATGTGAAAAATCTAAGGTAACTGTAACCTTAAGAGTATTCTAAAAGCAGACTTAGTTGAGAGATACCAAGTCAAGTGACAGTCGCATCTGAGAAGATGGAGAGGATAAGAATACATCCTAGTAGTGAGCTAAACAGTAATTCAGTGCGTTAACGAACAGGACTACCATCGGTAGATTCTGTTGTGGTTAATGTAGTAGAGTCAAAAAAATCCACAAAACAAATTTTATTAATACATAAGTAAGAATATTTTTACTACGAATAAGAAACTAATTAGTACGAATGAACACGAATAATTTTTTAATATTTACTCGTTTCTTAATTCGTGTAATTAGTGCAATTCGTGGCTAAATCTTATTTTTTTAAATATAATTTTTTACACTTTTAAACGTCCTAATTTTGTTATAATTCATTTCCTTGAGTTACTAGGTAATTATATTTTGGGAGTCATAATGAATATCGAGCAAATTAATAGTTTAAGTGATGAAGAAGCTAAGTCTGAATTTATTCGTTGTTGTGGATCTGAGGCATGGGCGGATAAAATGTTAGGGGGGCGACCTTATATGGGTGAAGACGAGCTTTTACATTTTGCAGAAAAAAAATGGTTTCATTTATCCGAAAAAGATTGGCTTGAAGCATTTAAACATCATCCAAAAATAGGAGATATTAATAGTCTT
>JACMQJ010000698.1 GCA_014377055.1 Candidatus Sericytochromatia bacterium | reverse complement strand
GCATTCATCCATATATTTATAAGTATCTCTAATCACACCTCTTTCAAAACCAAATGATTGTATTATTGTTCTAAACCAAAATAAAAGCTGATCTTTTAAAAAATCTGGATCATCCTGAATCATTGATTGACAACAATATCTCAGAACTATACTCATATCTCTAAATGTTTTTTCTTTGACGTGAGTATATTGGTTCATACTTGGATAGTTAATCAGCATATTATCAACACATTTTTTGATTATTTCTTCTTCTTTAGCTTCAATTTCTCTCAAGACTTTAAATCTAAAGTCAACAGTTTTACAATATTTTATTAGCTCTTTTTGATCCTGTTCTGTAGGATACTCGCTGATAGACTCATTAAAAATTTTATTTAATACAACATTCATTTTATTTAACCTCAGATTTAAATATTTATATCATTTTGTCGATAATTTCTTTGGCAGTTGCTCCCTCTTTAACCCAGAAATCAGCTGCATTTACTTTTTTATCCATTCCAATCATAAATTTACAGAATGTTTCTCCCATAGAATAGCATTGTATTTCAATACCTTCTAATTCTTTTTTTGAAAGGTATGTAAAAACACCCGCAAATAAGCCTGCATAAAAATGACATGCCACTTTACCAATATTACCCAGTGACTTGGCTACAGCTGAATCATATAAATTAACAAAAATCAAACCTTGTTTTTTGTAGCTAAAGTCAAAGTCCCAAGATCCCCAACCTGTAATACTTAAAGGCCACCACCAAGTTTGAAGTACCATATTAAAATTCATTTCATCTATTGCACGACCATCAAATTCACTTTTAAATCTTTTGTCAAAATTTTTCATATCTTCCAAAGCCCAACTATAGCCACATTTATACATGATCATTTGAGCTACATCACCAACTTCTTCCTCTAGTCCTTTTTGTAAACCCACAATAAAATTTTCATCTGCAAGTACTACTCTTTTTTGATATTTATCAAATATTTTACCCTCTTTAGTATTTTTGTAATAATCCTCAAGGTTATAGTAATTATGATTAGAAATAGTTGGACCTAAATTTGAATAATTAGCCATTTTTTTTTCTCCTTTTAATTTAAACTGTTTTAGAATTACTTTGTATATCGATTACATCAAAATTCAGATTCGACAACTCCTGAACTTTGGTTCTAGTGATTAACTTTCCTTTTTGTATTAAGACAGCTCCAGTCACAGGGCTTAAAACATCAATTTCTGTTCTTCTTCCTACCATTTTTTCAAGATCATTGATTGACTCAAGATACATACCTTCAGGTAGCTCTACCACAACCCCTTCGCCAATAACTCTTGCTTGACAAGCTAACCTAGAATTTTTTATATTGACAGCTGAAATTACTTCAAGCCTTCTCTGTTCTATAGATGTAATTGGTGTCAAATTATCATGACCTTCTTTTATATAAACATGACAAGTTGCACACAATCCTCTTCCTTTACATGCCATTAAAACATTGAGTTTTTTTGCTAATAGCACCTGTAACAATTCTGCCTCTGTTTTTATATCAACATATTCATTTATTGGTTGTAAGTTAACCTTTTTCATTTTTTGACCTTTACTATAATATTGTCATTAGATCTTCAACTAGATATGAATAATTACTGTATCTTTTATCAGGATTTTTTTCAAGTAGTTTCATAACTATATCAGAGCATTTTTGACTTGATTTACCCAAATCATATAAAGTTGGAGGTGTTTCACCAAAATGTTTATTCATGACCTCAATAATATGATCTCCTTTAAATGGTAAAGAGCCCGCTATCATCTCATATAATGTCACTCCTAAAGAATACATATCTGATCTATGATCAATAGAATTGCAATCTCTGTATTGTTCTGGTGACATATAATAAGGTGAGCCGTTAACTGTCCCTGATTTACTGGTATAAATTTGATTATGATCGATCACTTTTGCTAAACCAAAATCAGTTACTTTAATTGAAGGTGTTTTAGTTATCATAATATTGGCTGGTTTTATATCCCTATGAATAATACCTTTACTTAATGAATAAGCCAGAGCTTTACAAACTTCAATTGCTATTTTAGCTGAATTAACTTCATTTATTGTGTTAAATTTATTTAAAATTTCATTCAAAGAATCTCCATCAATATATTCCATTATGATATATGTATGGTTTTTATTTATCTCAGCATCAATAACTCTCACAAGATTTTCATGTCTTAGTTTAGCTGTAGTCTTTACTTCCATAAGAAATATATCTTGCATCTGAGATTCATTTTCTATTGAATTTATATCTAGCATTTTCATGGCAAAATCTAGCTCTAAAATATTATGATGACACAAATAAACTATTGATGTTGCTCCCTGACCTATTTTTTTTATAATCTTATACTTGCCTATCACATCATTAGGTTTTATTTCTAACGAAATCTTAAGCTCTTTGTCATTTTCTTCTATTTTTACTTCTTCTTTTTGATCAAAATCATCAAAAAAAGAATTAGATCTAACTTGTTTAGTCGACAAATTATTTAGTGCAGTATTTTTATTTGCCTTTAAAATTTCTTCAACTTTATCAAAATTTATAAGTGCAATAATCTCATCTTTATTAAGCTTAAGATATCCTTTTTGCAAAGTATTAAAAACACTAACAGTTTCAT
>JACMQJ010000697.1 GCA_014377055.1 Candidatus Sericytochromatia bacterium | reverse complement strand
ATGTTAAAAAAGGATGAACAAATATTTCTTGATGATTATTCTATTGCAGATGTTGAAAAAGCTCTAAAAATAAAGATTAGAGTTTCTGAAATGGGGGCAGATAATTTTATAAAATCATGCCTTGGTGTTGAAAGTATTTAGTTTTATTTGGCTTACAAAAACTTATAGCCTAAACTACCATATAACGACACTACACCTGAGTTAAAACCATATTTATCAATAGTTGTTTTAAAAAATGAATCATTGATAAATACTTTTGTTCCAGCATTAATAACCCATCGATCATTAATAATATAATCTAAACCTATACCAGCATATCCATACAATTTAAAGCCTTGAAAATCAGTTAAGTTTGAATAAAAAGGCTCAATACCAGCAAATATTTGTGGTCTAAGATTTAATTTATAATCTCCTGTTGGCACATAAGCTATTGATATAGGAAATCCCGCAATAAAACCGTTCAATATATTTCCAGATATACCATAACTTAAACGCCAGTTTTCACTAATTTCACTATATCCATTAATTCCATATAAAAATGTAAATTGACGATTATCATTGGTAGTATTTTTACCGAGAGGAACGGAAAGAGATTCAATAGATAAATTAATTCCATTTGCTGATTCAGCACTTTTTGTATAAGATACAAGTAAAGTTAGTAAAATTAATAAGGGGATTTTTTTTGATAATAAAATTTTATTTTTCTCTTTATTTATATTCATTATGACTTGCTTTTAAAAATACATTTTAAAAATTATACATCAATTTCAATTCTTGGGTAAACCCTCAAAGGGTTGGTATATATATCCCATTTATTACCAAATATCTTTTCTAGGTTTTTAGAATTAATTATATCCTGAGGTTTTCCGTAGTCCAAAACCTGACCATCGTCCAGTAATATTAGTTTGTTACAAAAGCTGCAGGCAAGATTAAGATCATGTAAGATAGTTATAACCTTAACTCCAGACAAAGATATTTTTCGTAAAAGCTTCATGATTTCTATTTGAAATTTTATATCAAGATGAGATGTTGGTTCATCAAGAAGTAATAATTTTGGCTGTTGAACTAATGCTCTAGCAATCTGTACTCTTTGCTTTTCACCGCTACTTAATTGATTAATATTTTTTTCAATTAGATTAGTTATTTCGGTTTCTTTGATCGCTCTAAAAATAATATCTTGATCTAGTTTTGTAATTGTTCCCATCCAATTTTGATAAGGAGATCTACCATAAGAGATATATTGTTCAACTGTAATCATCTCATTATTAATATTTTCTTCAGCAGAAACAAATGCTCGTATTTTTGCTAGCTGTTCTTTTTTGTACGATTGTAAGTTTATATCATCAAAATATATATCACCCTCAGATGGCTTAATAGATTGACTAAGAGCTTTTAAAAGAGTTGATTTACCAACCCCATTTGCTCCTATGATACCAATAAAATCACAGTCCAAATCAAGATTAATATTATTCAGAACATTTTTTTTTGTATAATTTATTGCTAATTTTTTAATGATTATATTCAATAATTAATCCTTGATAATCTTTTATAAACCAAATTATTATTTTAAATATATTTTGCTTAAATACTAATTAGTTGTTAATAATAGTATATTCTTTCTTAAATTAAAATGAAATTACTTTTGTACTTATTGACTTATTTTGGGTATTTTAGCAAAAAAATCACCTTTACCAACAGCTTTTACTTTACCTTTAATAAAAAAATTATTTTCTTCTTTTCTTTCAATAGATGTTCCTTTTGAAATGTAATAAAGCAAAATATCTTTATTTTGGTCTATGTCTTTCCATTCAGTATCACCAACTAGCTTAAAAGCACAATGAGAAAACTCTGTCGATATGTCGACATCAAGATTTGAACCCTCAGCAAAAAATTCTCCAGTTCCTGAACTGATACCAGTATTTACTCTGTCAGCCAAATCTTCTAAATATTTGATACCATCAATTTGAATATTTGCTGATCCATCTGTATTTAAGCTAAGAGCATACTCATGCCAAAGAGTAGGAGTTAGAGCATTACCTGAGCTTTTGTTATCGGGTAAATATTTAATATTTATTTGTTTACCATCATCTGACCAAGCTACATAAAAAGTAGGTTTTAATATCTTTTGCATTGGTGATGTTATATATCCAATTTGAACAAATTTGCCAGTTTTGTAATCAACAATCATCGGCCAAGCTGTATACCAGCCTAACTTATTATTTTTGGCTGTTAGATCATAAGTTTTTATTCTACACTTTAGTGATCTAACATTTTTCAAGTTAACATAAATGCCTGTATGACCTGCTGCTTTTGAATAATCAAGATCTGTAGCTAAAGCATGACTATTAAAAGTAAATAAAAATAATAAAGTTAATTTAATTTTCATTATTTAATTATTCGGGCTTACTCAATGGAATGTTATCAGGTTCTGGAGTTTTAAAATATGTATATTTAATTATATCTTCCATCACGGGATGTAATTGCATTCCATAAACATAAGGTCTAACTCTAACATATTTTACAGGTTGATATAAAAATACCCAAGGTGCTTTTTCTACAATTGTATTTTCTATATTTTTATAGATTCTATTTCTAAATTCGTCTTCTGGTATCTTTCTTGCTTTACTGAGCATATTATCAATATTTTTATCTTTAAAGCCTGATATATTAGACGAACCTATATATTTTGAATCAAATAAAGGTGTCAAAAATTTATCGGGGTCATCATATTTTGCTTTCCAGCTAAAATGATAAAGATCGGCTTGACCTGAAATTACTTTTTGCAAAAATGTCTTCCATTTTTTACTTTTATTTAAATTTACTTTAAAGCCAGCCGCTTGTAAATTTTCAGAAACAGCTTGACAAACTTTCTCAGTTTCAGGATCATCATAATACCAAAAGTTAAGCGTGACAGGTTTCTTTTTGTACTCTAAGACACCATCATTATTGTAATCTGTAAAACCTGACTCATATAAAAATTTCTTTGCTTTAACCAAGTCATAAGGATAAGGAGCTTTTCTTGACCAATTTACACCAGGAAAATCCTCAGGCAAGATACCATTAGATTCTATGGCTTTGTATTTTAGTGTGCTAGTAATTAGCATTTGTTTATTGACTGCATAATTAAGGGCCTGTCTGGCCTTTTGAGATTTAAACATGACATTTTTTGTACTAATACCTAAAAATGTACTAACCATTTTTGGTTCTTTGATAACATCTGAAACCTTACGATCATTAAATGAAGGATTATCAAATACATTTATAGAATATTTATTCCAATTTTCTTTTTGAAAAAGTTGATCTATTTGACCGTCGGGTATCTCAGTTTGTTCTAATCTTCCCTTTTGAAAAATACTATATTCATCCTCGGCCTTAGGAATAACTTTATATACAAGTGTATTGATATGAGGTAAACCTTTTTCAAAATAGCCCGTATTTTTTGTTAATATTATTTGTTCTGGAGTTGATTTTTCTAGTGAATAAGCTCCTGTACCTACTGGATGATATCCGTATTCACTACCCCATTTATCCACTTCTTCTTTTGGAATGATAGAAAATATTGGCATAGCTAATTCTTTTAAAAATAATGGGCTTGGGCGATCAAATTCTATCTGTACTAAATTTTCATCGAGTACTTTTATTCCTGATAAATCTGGTTCTTTAACATTGTTACGACAATCTCTTTGATATTTTTGCAATCCTCTAATTGGTAAATCTTTAAAAAGCCATTCGTAAGAAGCTGGTAACACTTTTGGATTTGCCAGTCTTTCGATTGTATGTTTTATGTCAAAAGCATTGCACTTTCTACCATTACTAAAATAAGCATTATCTTTAATTTTAAAATTATAAATTTTTCTATTAGATGTAACATTCCATTCTTCGGCAAGATAAGGAACAATATCACCGTAATTTTGACCTATATGATCTTTTTGAGTTCGATAAGTTACCAATGTACTGTATAAGTTTCTAATAATATTAGCATTAGTCGGATTATCAGAATTTATTGGGTCAAAGTTTTCAATTGGCTTTGAAATAGCCAATCTATAAGTTGAATTTTCTTTTTTATTCTCAACACCAAAAGAATATTGAGGAATGGCAAGTGCTAGGCTTACAGTTAAAAAAACAGATGTGAATTTCATAAAAAGTCTCTCAAATTAAAAAAAATAACTCTAAATTATGAGGATTATCAAGACTGTATTATACTATAGCTACATTTAGAAAATTACAAATGTAAACTTATATGAATGAAATTTAAAGTATTAATTTCCATAATTCTATATTTTTTATCTCTATTTTTGCTGATGAGGAGATGTGATAATTAATAATGTTTGAGCCTGATTTTGAAAATCCACTTTTTAAACTTAGTTATTTTCGTCATAAATTAAATAAAATCTT
>JACMQJ010000696.1 GCA_014377055.1 Candidatus Sericytochromatia bacterium | reverse complement strand
TTCTTCTTTCATAATAGAAGCAATAACGGGTAAATATTCAAATTGTAATAATGTAACTTGCCTTTTACCGCCTGTTTTTGATTCGGGTCTTTTTGTTCTATGATCACCATCAATACCAATTCCTTCAACTAGGTTAGCATCATTAACACTAATTACTTCTTGATGTTTTTCTGTTCGTAATCCTATCCATTCGAGCAATCCAATCTGAGGAATACTATTAAGTAATTCTTTGATAGTTAGCATATTAAAATTTGTCCTAATGATAAAAATGTATTTATAATTATAAAACTTTTAAGACAAATAAGAAGCTGAAAAATATTTATTCAAAATTAAATATCTTGAATTTTTAAACTATATTAAAGTTGTAATAAAAAGAACTAACAATAAAGCTTTAGTTCTTTTTAATCTAAATTAAAGTTGTATTAATAGTAATCGTACAATGATTGTATGACTAGCTTAAGAACATATAATAGAGTTAATATTGTGATTATATGTTGAGGTTTATAGTATGAGCCTAATAAAAGAACTATCAGGAAAAATAGTGGAAAATAAGCAAAAAGACTTAACAGATTATCTTATAAAAAAAATGTTTGAAGTGGATAGTAACAATAAAACATTTAGAGCCGTTTTCACAAATTATTCCAAAGGCTATTATCAGGATGGAAAAAGAGTTAATAGCATTCATGAGTCTGTCATCAAAGCAAAAATAACTTTTAAAAAACCACTTAACGCTTTATTAGAAGTAATTGATAGTCCAAAAGAAATAGCCAAAGGCTCAACATTATTATACACAGGTGGCGATAAAGTAAAGGTAAGAGCAGCAGGTATATTAGGTATTATACCTATCAATTTTTCAATTGATGATCCTATGTTTTCTGATACTAGGAATCATAAAATACTTGCCACAATAGATGGTTTAAAGAGAATAAAAGAAGAAGGAACAAAGATCGAGTTAGAAGGTAAATCAAAACTTAATAATCGTGAAATCTACCTACTTAAAATTGACACACCAAAAAAGCTTGATAGCGAGATAACTCATGAGATATATGGTGTTGATTCAGAAACTTTTGTCGTTATGCTAAATGAAATGTATATAGGCGATGAAATGGTCAGCCAATACATGGTTCAAGATATACAAACAAATATAAGTTTAGAAGATGATTTTTTTAAACTATAATTTATTTTTAAGTAATAAAATTAATGATTAACAACTTAAAATAGGATAAAATACTAGAATAATTTTATTTGTATTTTATAAGGATGTTATTTATCAATGGAAAAAACCGAAGTCATAGAAAAATTTTTTGCCAATCTTGAATTAGATGTAGATATTGCTGCCAACCATATGGCGGATAATTTTAACTTTGTATTACCTATACCATTCCCTTTGGGAAAATCCCAAGTTTTAATGTTTTTTAAATTAGCCAAAAAGTCTTTACCTGATTTAAAATATAATCTTAGTAATGTTATTGAAAAAGATGGCAAGGTTCAGGCTACATTACAATTAACTGGTACTCATACTATAGATTTTGCTTTTCCAGGTATGAATCCAATCGTTGCGTCAAATAACAAAGTAACTCTTCCAAGTGTTAATCTTGAGTTTGGTGTCGCTGATGATAAGGTTACTGAAATGAAAATGCCAAATTTTCCAATGGGTGATATTTCAGGTATGTTAAAAAATATGGGAATTAATCTTCCTAAAATGAATTAATTGACTTTTATAAAGATTTGAGAAAAGATTCAGAGAGTATATTTAAAAGTCTAAAAACTTTTTATTTAGTCGATAGATATATATTCTCTGAATTTTTTTCTGCTTTTTTATTTAGTTTATGCTTATTTTTAATAATTACTATTTCGGGTTTTGTCTTATTTAATCTAATAGATTTAATGGTTAAATATGGTATTTCTTTATCATTATTTTTAAAGCTATTTTTATATAGTGTCCCTGAGATGGTTTTTTATAGTCTGCCTATGTCTGTACTTTTAGCTTGTATCTTATCAGCAGGTCGATTATATAGAGACAATGAGGTTACTATCTTTCAAGCTAGTGGGCGTAGTAATATCAGACTATTTTTACCAATATTTTTATTTGCAGTATTTTTAAGCTTTTTGGCATTATTCTTTAATTATTTTATTGTCAGTAAAGCCAATAATGAGCTATCTAAAGGATATTTTTATGCACAGATGAAAAAAGATATACCTATTGCTAAACAGAATATTTTTTATAAAGATTTTGAAAAAGGTATTTTAAAAAGATCTTTTTATGCTAGAGAATTTATTAATAGTACAATGTATGACCCTATTGTTGAAGAGTTTAATGATGGTCAGATAATTTCAATTATTCAAGCAAAAAAGTCCATCTTAGTTAATGGTAAATGGTTATTTAAACAGGGTATTATTTATAATATATCCGAAAAAAAATATAACTCTTATCTTAAATTCGATAATTATTCATTTTCATTTTTGCCCGAATTAGAAAATGTTGCTGGTGAGATTAGAACTCCAAAAGAAATGAATTATTCAGAATTGTCTTCATATATTAAAAACTTAAAAATGTCTGGTACAAATACATCTGCACTTGAAGTTCAACTATATCAAAAAATATCAATTCCTCTTACTTCATCGCTTTTCTTTTTGGTTGGTATACCTTTAGGATTAAATAAAAAAAGTAAAACCTCTTCTTTTGCTTTTACTTTTAGCTTATTTTTTATTTTTGGTTATTATACTTTAATGTTTGCCTGTACCGCTTTAGGGAGTACAAATATCTTAAATCCTATTATAGCATCATGGTTACCTGATACTCTTACATTAATAATTGGATGTATTTTATTTAAAAAAATTTAGTTTTTTAAATAAAATACTGCTAAGATATTTAGGGAAATATTATAAAATGAAGGACAATAAAAATGGCTAAAATTAGTACTTATCTAAACTTTAATGGTAATACAGAAGAAGCATTTAATTT
Source organism: Candidatus Sericytochromatia bacterium (assembly GCA_014377055.1). Taxonomy (GTDB): domain Bacteria; phylum Cyanobacteriota; class Sericytochromatia; order UBA7694; family JACMQJ01; genus JACMQJ01. The sequence continues at coordinate 2,610 of JACMQJ010000696.1, read as the reverse complement.
TTATAAATCTGTATTTGGTGGCGAATTTACTTTTTTACAAAGATTTAAAGATGAGCCAGCAAATGAACAAGCCTCAGACGAAGATAAGGAAAAAATCATGCACATTCGTTTACCCATAGGTAATGGACATGAGTTAATGGCTACTGATTCATTGGAATCAATGGGACAAATGCTTAATTTTGGTGATAATTTTTCAATATTTATTAGCACTGAAAGTAAAGAAGAGGCAAATATTCTTTATAAAAAATTATCTGGCGGAGGTAAAATACAAATGCCTTTACATGATAGCTTTTGGGGTGATTATTTTGGAATGTTAAAAGATAAATTTAATATACAGTGGATGATAAGCTTTGATGAAAGACATCAATAATATCTATTTTTATTCGTCTTCATTCGTGGATAAACTCTTCTTCTTTAAAACCTTTTACTAAGCAAAAAAAAAGAGCTATGATTAGCTCTTTTTTTATTAATTCTTATTTACCTGTTGTTGCTGGAGCTACTGGAGGAGCCGCTGGTGATGCAGGTGCAGCACCTGACGGAGCTGGTGCTGGATCAACTGGAGCTGCTGATGGAGCTGGAGCTGGTGGTGTAATTAAACTACCTGCACTAGATGCATAACTAAAATCTTCAAACTCACTCAACGATAGTGAACCATTTCTATTGGCATCAGAAGCAAAGAATAAGGAATTTAATAACTTATGATCTGCCTCTGGCTGACTTGCAGTACCTTGTATAAATTCATCCTGTGAAATTGATTTATTTTTATTTGTATCTAATGCTGTGAATATAGGAATAACAGTAGATTTAACCATATCAGCACGGTTTACACCTACAAAGTTTTTGCTTGCTTTAGCTTCGTTTAAGCTTAATTTACCATCATGATTTTTATCCATTGATACAAAAATCTGGAATATTGTCTTGGCAACAGCTGGTTTGTGTGGTTTAGGAGCTGGAGCTGATGGAGCTGGATTTGGAGCGGGTGCGTCGCCTGCGGTTACAGGAGCTGGAGCGATTAAGTTATCGTCTTCTGTTTCTACCTGTAATGTGGTTGTTTTTGTTGTTCCTGGTCTAGCTGCTGAATATTCTTCATAACTGATAAAACCATCTGAATTTTTGTCTAACGTTTTAAAAATCATTCCTGTTACAACAGCGTTGTATGCTTTAAAGCCCTGTACTGACTGTGCTGAAACTGTCTGGTCTTGTGTATCCTGAGTAGGTAACACTGCTGTATTTAAATCCTGATTTGAACATGCTGTTAACATTGAGATTACTGCCATTGTGCTTAGTAGTGAACTTAATTTTTTCATCTTCTTTTTTCTTCTCCTTTAAATAATGGGGGGGTAGAATAACCGTTAAATTATAGATAGGTTATGCTTCTATTACAAGAAAACTTGCTTTAAATGGGTTAGTCTTAATTAAAGCTTAACCTTTAGATATGCGTTAATTAACCTAAAAAAACTTTAACCCAATTATAATTTTCTTCTTCTACTAACTCAAATTTCTTATGTTTGGTAGTCCAACCAACCCAGTTTTTTAGGTTCGATATATTATATTTTCGATTAAAATCACTTTGGATAATATCAACGTGAGCAAAATCTACATTATACATACCTTTGTAAAACTCTTCCAAAATAAGTGGTTTGCAGTCTTTAAGTAAAATAAGTCTACCTATTAGATCTCCTAAGGCCTGTTTTCCTTCATCATTATAATATGTTAGTGTATTTTCTCCAAGCCAATAACCAGTAGCTAAAAAACTTATCACAGGATAATTTATATCTTTTAATAAAATTGCTTTTTTGATCATAAAAATGTTTGTCTTAACTTAAAAATAATTATAGAATTAAACTATGAAAAAATTTTACTATACTTTTGCTATTTTTACTCTTGTTTTTTTATTTGGCTCTAAAGATACTATAGCTTTTGAATACAAACAGAGATATATTTTAGAAGATAGAAAGATTAAAAGTGTTTGTCTTTTAGCTCCTAAATATAAAAATAAAAAAGTAGCAGATGATATTTTAAATATATTTTTTAATTTTTTATCTAGCAATAACTCAAAAATACTTTTTTTTAAAAATGACTGTAACAGTAGGGATTATGATGCAGTTATTAATACTGATCTTAAAGAATACTCATCGCAAATAAAAACTAATACTATTTCCGATTCTTTAAGTTATGATGTTCTTGAACAGCAAGTGAAGATCAGTATCGAAATAAAAATAAAAGATAAAAAGACTGACGACTTAATTTGGAAAAGAAATGCTTCTAAGTATCAATCACAAAGTTGGCTTAATTTTTCGAGATCCAGAATAGCAGATAATAAAATAGCGTCCTTTTTTTCTGTTCCAAGTCAATTAGCGACAAGTATTAAAAGACAATATAATGAAAAAGAATTGATCGATAAGACAATCAATGATGTGATTAAAGATCTATCAATCAATCTTGTCAATCTAAAATAAATCATAGACGATAGTTAAATACAAGAAAAATTTGTGTTATCATTATGAATGAAACAAATATTAATTAAGTATGATATTATTATTTGAAGCAAAATTTATAAAAGTTAAAATCAAAATATATTATTTGTGGTGAAAAGAGGGTATTCCATAA